>USIZ01000269.1 GCA_900554855.1 uncultured Eubacteriales bacterium
GAGATCCCCACTGCAGAGCGTTCTGCCGATGAGCTGCCCAACTTCTTCATGGCGGTCCTGCCCATTCTTCTGGTATTCGTTCTGACGATGGTGCTCCAGCTCGGACTGAAGTGGCGCTCCACCCAGGCGGTCATCGTTGCTCTGTTTGTCGGCACCGTGTTCCTCTATGTGACCAACTGGAAGCGCATCCGCGAGAAGAACAAGTTCGACCCCATTACCAAGGGCATGATGAATGCCATGGTTCCTCTGGCCAACACCGCTATCATCGTCGGTTTCGCAGGTGTCGTCACCAACACCGCTGCCTACAATGCCATGGTGGAGAAGTTGCTGTCCATCAACGCCAATCCCTATGTCACCGTTGTCATTGCAGTTGCCGCAATTTGCGCGCTGTGCGCTGACGCCATCGGCGGCGTGTCTACTTTCGCGGCCACGCTGGGCCAGACCTTCCTGGGCATGGGCGTCAATCCTGCTGCACTGCATCGCCTGACGCTGGCCACTGCCACTACCTTTGACTCTATGCCGCATAACGGCGCGTTGAACGTCACCATGCAGGTCATGGGCCTGACCCACAAGGAAGTCTACAAGCACATCTGTGTGGTGCAGATCGTGATCCCCCTGATTTACACGCTGGTCGCGCTGGTCATGGCGATCTGCCTCTACTGAGTTTCCCTCTCCCCCTATACCTCTTCCAACTCTTTGGCAAGGCCTTTCCCGCCAGGGAAAGGCTTTTGCCGCTGAACAGACTGCTTGCATTCGGGAGTGATCTTTGATGAATCTGAACAATCTGGCCTATTTTTTGAAAGTTGCGGAAAAAGAACACATTACCCGCGCGGCGGAGGAGTTGCATATGACTCAACCCGCCCTGAGCAGGGCCATCGGCGCACTCGAGACTGAGCTGGGCGCAGAGCTGTTTGAGCGGGACGGCAAAAACATCCGGCTCAATGAAAATGGCATTCTTGTACGCCGGTCTGCGGAGCACATTTTTCAGGAGCTGGATGAGCTGGAGCGACGGCTGCGGGACAACCAGGAGGGCGTGACCGGCTCGGTCTGCATTGGCTCATCCTTCCCGGGTCGGGAGCCGGACCTGGTGCAGTCTTGCATTCTGGAGTTCATGCAGCAGTACCCGGATGTGGCTATCAACTATCTTCAGCACTCGCCGAGCCAGCTGCGCCGGGAGCTGGAGGAACACCGCATCGACGTGGCCTTCACAAGCCTGCCCATCCACTCGGAGGAGATCGAGTGGCAGGAGGTGTTCACGGAAAAACTGGGGGTGCTCATCGCCGCAGATCACCCACTGGCTCAGAAGGCAGTGCTGAAGGTAGCCGACCTGCGCAATGAGCGTTTTTACTGTAACAACTCCAATTCTGATACGCAGGATCTGACCCGGGAGTTTTGTCATCAGGCGGGCTTTGAGCCGACGATTTTCTTTCAGGGCTTTTTCCCAGAGCTGATCGGGCAGGCGGTCAGCAGGGGACAGGGGGTGTCCTTTCTGGCTGAATCCCGGTTTCAGCGGGATCAGCAGGCCAGCACCCAGTACAGCTGGCAGCGCAATTTGACATTCCGGCCAGTGGAGGAGGATTACTGCCGCCGCTCCTGCGGCGTTGCTTATATGCGCAAGAGCTATCATTCCAAGGCGATGAAGCAGTTTCACGCCTTTTTCCTGCGTTATATCTTTGAAAAATACATTGACTGGTCCTCTGACGAGCAGACCCGAAAAAGGAAGTAATTTATATGGAAGATAAGTATCCCATTCTGACCAGCCCGATCAAGATCGGCAATGTCACGTTCCACAACCTCCGTCCATGGGCGCGATCAATGATCCGGTTATGATGGAGAATATTCTCGCCAGCGGCAAGGCGGACGTCATCTATATTACTGGGGCAATTTGCGAAGGCTATCACGCTGTGCTGGATATCTGAATAAAAACAGAGCCGTGCGTTCTCAAAGCACGGCTCTGTTTTATGCCTCTTTCAGAAACTCCAGCAGACCCTCTCGGTAGAGCTGGGCGGCGGAGGTGAGGTAGCGGTCCTTGAGCTGATAGAGGTAGACAGTGCGGACACAGAAATCATCCAGCACATTCAGAAATACATTTTTGTCATCCCAAGGTGTTTTTTCGGGTTTGGCCTGCCGCCAGCGATGGCGGTCAATGCTGATAAAGGCTACCCCGGCACCTCGGCTGATAGCCTCTCCAATCAGTCCGTCGGACTCGCCCTCAAAGGTGACCTGGGGCTCAAAGCCCGCCCTGCGGCATAGCTCATAGACCGAGTCACGGTTGTCTGGTGAAGTGTTATTGCACAGAAACTTGTCGCCCCGCAGTTCACTCAGCCAGACAGATCCCTGTCGAGCCAGCGGGTGCTCCCTGGAGACTACAAGCCCCAGCCGATAAGAGAACAGCGCCGTACCGGAAATGTCTGGATATTCTGGCGGCGTAGTGGTAAAGCCAAAGTCGATCTTGCGGCGGCGTAACAGTTCCTCAATTTGATTGCTGTTGGTGACGTACATATGTAAGCCGATCTGGGGATGCGCAAGGAAGAAATCCTTGTTGTAGCTGTGGATCCGGGAGGGGGCATTGAAGATAGCGCAGCTGGCCAGATAAATGTCTCCGCAGGC
>USIZ01000270.1 GCA_900554855.1 uncultured Eubacteriales bacterium
ATAGGAGCGCAGCTCCCGCAGGATCAGGCTGCGCTTTACAAAGGTGTCCTTCACGTCGGGGTTGACGATCAGATCCACATAGCGCTGACGGTAGCGGGTCTCCTGATCGGTCAGACCGTGGAACTTCTCAGGCAGGGGCTGGAGCGCCTTGCTCAGCAGGGTCACTTTGCTGGCGCGGACGGAGATCTGGCCCTTTTCGGTTTTGAACACCTCGCCGGTGACACCCACGATGTCGCCGGTGTCATACTTTTTAAACCATGCGTACTCGTCGTCGCCCACCAGATCGCGGCGGACGTAGAGCTGCACGCGGCCCTTCTTGTCCTGCAGGTCGCAGAAGGACACCTTGCCCATGCCGCGCTTGCTCATCAGGCGGCCGGCGATGGTGACGATCTGGCCCTCCATCTCATCAAAATGTTCGGTAATATCGGTGCTGAAATTGGTCACCGTAAACTTGGTCTGCACAAATGGGTCGCGGCCTGCCTCCTGCAGGAGAGCCAGCTTTTCCCGGCGCACCTGCTGCTCGGAGATCTTCTGGTTGCCGTTGGACTGCTTTTCAGCCATGAATCTTGCTCCTTCTTTCTCTATGGGTGTCTCAGGAAATGCTCAGAACGGTGTAATGGGTCTGACCGGGGCGCTCTTCCACCACGACGGTGGCGCCTTCGTGCTGCCCCATCAGGGCGCGGCCAAAGGGGGACTCCTCAGAAATGCGGCCGTGCATGGGGTCAGCCTCCTGAGAACCGACGATCTTGTACTCCACATCCATGTTGAGCTCGTCGCAGTGCACCTTCACCACGCTGCCGGGATGGATGGTGGCGGCGTCAAACTCGTCCTCATTGATGAGTTCGTAGTTGGCCAGAATATCCTCGACCTCAGCCATGCGGGAGTAGAGCTTGCCCTGCTCATTTTTTGCCTCGTCGTACTCGCTGTTTTCGGACAGATCGCCGAAGGAGCGGGCTTCTTTGATGAGGTCGGCCACTTCCTTTTCACGGACGGTCTTCATCCAGACCATTTCGTCCTGCAGTTCCTTCAGACGGGCGGCGGTCAGCTTGTATACTTTTGCCATGATAAAACACAACCTTCCAGAATATTTGGTCATGAACCTCTTCCAGCACGATCACAGTATTGTGAAGGCAAAAAAGGCCATACTGCTACATTATCCAAAATATTATAATTTGCATATAGAGGTATGTCAAGAAAAATCCGCCTGAATGCGGATTTCTTTCGTTCCGATGCGCCCCTGCGCCCACAGTGCCGCCAGCAGCGGCTCCTCCGGACAACCCGCGGGGCATTCCCGCCCGGGAGATGTGAGCCGGAATCGGGAGATCTCCGGCCGCATCTGCCAGAGCGGCAGAGCAAATGTGCGCTGTGCAGGGGAAAAGCATATGCTCAGATCGGCATTTCCGCTGCCAAAGCCGGGACATAGTCCGTGATCGCGCTGGAGCTGCCAGCAGAACGCCTCTGACACGGGGCAGGAGAAGGAGAGTGCGCGGACAGCGGTGGCCAGTGCTATGGCGGTGTCCGCCAGTTCCGGGGTGAAGCGGTCAGAGCAGAACTCCACCCGAGCCTGCGCCGGAGAGATGCCCGCCTGAGCCAGTAGTGCAAGTGCCGTCTCCGGCGCCTTTGTAATCCAGAGTTCCCGGGTACCGATCAGCGGCGGCAGAGGTTCGCTTTCCGGCCAGTGCGCCGGGCGGTTCAACAGCCGGTGTACGCCGCACTGTTTTAGCCAGCGCCGGATGCGTCGACACCGCCGCTGGTTCAGCTTGACGGGCGCCTCCAGCCGCAGCAGCGGCATTCCCCGCACAGATTCCTGCCAGACCCGCACCCGCCGGCCGTCGGACGTGAAAAAATAAGCATACATTGCGATCACCGCTTTCAAAGTATGCGCCGCCGTGATAGAATAAAATAAAATCTACAAGAAAATGGTGAACCTATGATTCAAGTGAGTGATATTCGCCTGAGCGTGGAGGCGGATGAGGAAGGCCTGCGCCGCAAGCTCTCCAAGCTGCTGAAACGCCCTGTTTCGGAGCTGGGTGAGGTGCATATCGTCCGTCAGTCGGTGGACGCCCGGAAAAAGGATCAGATCCAGCTGGTCTATACCGTTCAGCTGGATCTGGCCGAGGAGTCTGCCATCCTGCGGCGGCAGCTGCGGCAGGTCAAGCCGGTGGAGCGCAAGAGCTACCATTTTCCGGCGGTGCGGCGGCAGTCGGACAAGCGGCCCGTGATTGTGGGTATGGGCCCGGCGGGGCTGTTCTGTGCCCTCTATCTTGCCCGGAGCGGTGTGCCTTGCACCGTGCTGGAGCAGGGACGGCCCGTGGAGGAGCGGGTGCGGGACGTGGAGTCCTTCTGGCGGACGGGAGCGCTCAATGAACGCTCCAATGTCCAGTTCGGTGAAGGCGGCGCTGGTACATTTTCCGACGGTAAGCTGACCACCGGCACCCACGATCCCCGTATGAGCGCGGTGTTCGACTCCTTTGCCGCTGCCGGAGCGCCGGCGGACATCCTCTACTCCCATAAACCTCATATCGGAACCGACTGCCTGCGGGATGTGGTGCGCAATATCCGCATGGAGCTGCTGGGGCTGGGGTGCGATATCCGTTACAGCGCCCG
>USIZ01000271.1 GCA_900554855.1 uncultured Eubacteriales bacterium
TTCCCTACACGACGCTCTTCCGATCTAATTCCTCGTTTCTCATAAAATGCGTCGAGCGATTCTATTTAGTATGCATTATTATAGTCTTGACACCTGTAAAATGCAAGTGTTCTGTTTGCAAGAAGGCAAATCTATGTTAAAATAAAATAAATAAGGAGGGAACAGCATGAGTTTGTTTCTCTGCCCGATCTGCGGCCAACAACTCCAGAGGGAAAAGGGGCGCTATGTCTGCCCGCTGCGACACAGTTATGATATTGCGTCAGCAGGCTACGTTCATCTGCTTCCAGCCAACAAAAAGCACTCGCTGATACCAGGGGACGACAAGCAGATGGCAGCCGCCAGGAACCGCTTTCTGAGCGGGGGGTGGTATCTTCCGTTGCGGGATGCGATTGCTGCTGCGGCCACAGAGAGGATGCCTGAACGCGGCATATTTTTTGACTCCGGATGCGGAGAGGGATACTATACCGCGGGTGTTCAACAGGAACTGAAGGCAGCGGGAAAGCAGGCTGAAGTATGCGGAATTGACATCTCCAAGTTTTCGCTCCGCTGGGCGGCCAAACGAGAGCACAGTATTGAATTTGCGGTCGCCTCGGCCTACCATCTTCCAATTCCGGACAAGAGCGTCGATTTTCTGCTCAATTGCTTTTCTCCGTTGGCGCTCAGTGAATTTCAGCGGGTCATAAAACCGGGCGGGTATTTTTTATATGTGGTTCCTGCGCCCAAACACCTCTGGGAACTCAAGCAGGTCGCTTATGATACGCCATATGAGAATAAGGAGCAGGCGATTCAGTACGATGGCTTTGAATATATCCGCATTCAACGAGTCGAACGCCGGATCAAGCTGCCAGACGCTCAGACTATTCAGGATCTGTTTGGCATGACGCCTTATCTTTGGAAGACACCAAAAGAGGGAATCGCACGACTGAACAGCCTGACTGCGTTGGAGGTGCAGACTTCGTTTGACCTACATCTCTTTCGGCGAATCTGATCTGTGACGGCAAAAGCGCTGGCAGAGGCAGTCATATGGCTTTTCAAAGATATGGCAGATGATCCAGCTGCCAACGAGCCCGACCAGCCCACCAGCCAAGACATCGGTAGGGTAGTGAACCCCCACATATAGACGGCTGAATGCGATCCAAGCTGCCACAGTCAATGCAGGGATCCTCACTTGGTTCCATTTCTTGCCCATGCTCCACATCAATGCTCCTGCTGTGGCGAAGGATGCACAGGCGTGGCCAGAGGGGAATGAGTGGTCTGGCGGTACCTTCATCAGCATGACGAGCTCCGGTATCCGGGTATAGGGCCGCGGACGAGCCACAAGGTTTTTGAGCAGCAGGTTGTTGAACAGAAAGCAGCCCAGCAGAGAGGCCAGTGCCAGTACGCCGTATTTCCTTGTCTTGGGGATCAGTGTCAGCACAAGGCCAAGGACAATCCAGCAAAGGCCGTTGTCCCCAAGCCACCCGGCCAATATCATTGGCCCATTCAGAAAAGCAAAGCGCAGATGCTCCTGAATCCAGAGCAGCACCGATGCGTCAACGCTTTGAATCATTTCAAACATAAGAGCGCCTCCCGATAAAATTAGTCCTATTTTAACCTGCGGCGCTAACTCTGTAAAGGGTGAAACGAATGAGAAATATCATCTGCATCGCCCAGAGTCGGTGGAGCAGCGATACCCCTGAGCGGCCCCAGCAGTGGATGCAGGGGCTGGCTAGCGCGGAAATCAGCTATTTTGAGCTGACCGTCACATCGAAGTTAAGTGTATTTCTGACCCGTCGCGGTGTACTGGAGGTCACGGAACCTCAACCGGGTGTCAAGGTCTATCGACTTCCGCTTATGTATTTTCATCGAACCGGTGCAACTCCGATGGAAAAATTCAGCCGGAAACGGACTGCCGCGCTGATCTGTCAATGCCTGAAA
This sequence comes from uncultured Eubacteriales bacterium, assembly GCA_900554855.1. GTDB lineage: Bacteria > Bacillota > Clostridia > Oscillospirales > Oscillospiraceae > UMGS1766. Next base: position 1,918 of record USIZ01000271.1, read on the forward strand.
AACACGCATATCGGCAGCAGTGCTCTGCTCTGGTGCGCCACGCCGATCGCGTCAGAGTTGATAGGGGAGATTCCCCATAATGCAGTGATATATGACTGCTATCGGCCCTGGGAACAGTATCCAAAGCAGCTGGAGAGTGAGCTTGCCTATGATGCCGACTTAGTGCTTGCCGCATCAGAAAATCTCATGAAGCATGTTTCACCGTGCAACCCGGACACATTCCTTATTCCGAACGGGTGTAACTACTCATTGTTTGCCCTGGGACGAAGCACCCAAATTCCGCGGGATCCTGTGCTGGCGCAGCAGCATCATCCTATCTTCGGCTATCTGGGCGATGTCGAGCGCAGCATGGATCTTCAGCCGATCATTGCGGCGGCAAAAGAACACCCGGACTGGACGTTTGCCCTGATTGGCCGTGTAAGGGCCCGCCATCCGGATGCGCTCGCGTTAAAAGATACCCCCAATATTGTCTGTACCGGTCGGCGCAGACCGCATGAAGTTGCCGGATGTCTGGCTGCTTGCGATGTCTGCTTTGATCTGCGGCACAATGACATTGCGGACGAAGATGTGATTCCCGAGCGGATCTACGGTTATTTTGCGGCGGAAAAGCCTGTTGTGTGTCTTTACCCCCGCCGGTACATTCCAAAATATGATGACGTGATCTATTCCGCAACGACCACGGATGAA
>USIZ01000272.1 GCA_900554855.1 uncultured Eubacteriales bacterium
TTTTGCCATAGATAAAAAACTCCTTTCTATCCGTGGCAATCGGGACTGTGACATAAGTTGCCACTCCTTTCGATTGCTGCGTTATGATCTGGTAGGCCGTTCCGTATTTGGAAAAGGAAGTCTTGCTGACCCCCTGCGCAGAGAGGGCGCGCACCATCCAGAGCGGGATGGCTCCGTCGGTCTTCAACTCCATCAGCACTTCGTCGGCCCTGAGCAGCGGTGTTCCGTGCGCATCGGAGTCCAGTGTCAGTTCCTCCTGACGAAATCGGATGTTACGGTCAAAGGTCACCCGGAAATCCCCGCCGCCGCGCTCGAAATAGGCAATGCGGTCATAAGAGAGAAACACCGCAGGACGAAGGGTGCGGTAATATTCCATCGCATAGCTGATCTCCCGCCCGATCTGACTGTCCGGGAGGGGGCGTATACCGGACAGCGCCTCACAGACCTGCTGATACGGCATCGCGATGCGGCGCTTATAGACCACATCCCGGTATTTCTTCTTGAGTTCCAGAAACACCTCATCTGCCCCGCTCCGGGCGCCATAGCCCCGCAGGCGGAGCTTTTCCTTATAGACCGGCTTCTCCATACTGGTTCGGATTAGCCGGAAATCCGGCGTATCATAATAGATATTGCGGATCGAACTGATACCGTACTCATCCGCCTGCATATGCGCTTCCATTGCCCGCAGGATGGCTGTCTGCTGGCGGCAGGTCATACGGTATTTGATCTCATAGCGCTTGAACACCATCTGGGTTCCCATATCACGCGCCTCCCTTGCCTGAAGTGTGAAATCAGTGTAAAATGCCAACCATAAGTCTACTTAAAACCCAGCTTTAAAGTTAACTTAAACCAGTGCTGATATCTTATAAATATAAAGTGAGGTGTTTTAATGAGAATTTTACTGGCTGAGGACGAACGCTCCCTGTCCCGCGCAATCATCGCCCTGTTGGAAAAGCACAACTACTCCGCCGACGCGGTCTACGACGGACAGGAGGCGCTGGACTATCTGGAGGCCGAGAACTATGACGCGGTCATCCTGGATATCATGATGCCCAAGCTGGATGGACTGAGCGTTCTGCGAATACTTCGGGAACGGGGCAGTCAGATCCCGGTACTGCTGCTGACCGCAAAATCCGAGGTTGAGGACAAGGTGACAGGACTGGACAGCGGGGCCAACGACTACCTGACCAAGCCCTTCGCCACGGCGGAGCTGTTGGCGCGCATCCGGGCCATGACCCGGACTCAGAGCGCTCAGACGGACAGCAGGATGAGCTTCGGCAATATTACGCTGGATCAGACCACCTATGAGCTCTCCTCCCCCAGCGGCAGCTTCCGGCTGGCCAACAAGGAATATCAGATGATGGAGCTGCTGCTGCGCAATCCCCACCAACTCATTCCGAGCGAGCGTTTTCTGGAGAAGATCTGGGGATATGACAGTGATGTGGAACTCAACGTAGTGTGGGTCTACATCTCCTACCTGCGCAAAAAGCTGACCGCCCTTCAGGCAGATATTCAGATCAAGGCCACCCGGAATGCCGGATATTCGCTGGAGAAAAAGCTATGATCCAGAGGCTGCGCAGAAAATTCATTGCCGCATCCATGCTGGCACTGACGCTGGTGCTGCTGGTCATTCTGGGCGGCATCAACACCATGAGCTATTACCGGACCGTGTCCGATGCCGACGCGATCCTCACCATTCTTGCCCAAAACGACGGCCGTTTTCCCCGCCCAGACGGCACCGCCAGCAATACCCCCAACGGCGCGCCCCCAGACAAAGGCAGCGGGAAAGAACGGCAGCTGTCCCCGGAAACCCCCTATGAGTCCCGCTTTTTCTCCGTCTCCCTCAACGACAGCGGCGCGGTCATCGCCTCCGACACAGGCAGTATCGCCGCCATTGACGCTTCCAGCGCAGAAAACGCCGCAGTCTCCGTATGGCTGCGGGGCAGCACGGAGGGTTTCTGGAATGACTACCGCTATGTGCGTTGCAAGACGGACTCCGGCAGCCGCATCATCTTTCTCGACACCGGCCGCAGTCTGAACGCCTTCCGCAGCACCCTGCTGGTCAGCGTCGGCATTGCGCTGGGCGGATTGCTGGCGGTGTTCCTGCTGCTTCTGCTCTTCTCCCGCCGCATTGTACGGCCGGTGGCAGAGAGCTACGAAAAGCAAAAACGTTTCATCACCGACGCCGGACACGAAATCAAGACCCCTCTGACCATCATCGGCGCGGACACCGACCTGCTGGAACTGGATCTGGGTGAAAACGAGTGGCTGGACGACATCAAGCGGCAGACAAAGCGGCTGACCGGCCTGACCCAGGACCTTATCTACCTGGCCCGCATGGACGAGGAACAGCCCCAGCTTCAACCCATCGAATTTCCGCTCTCCGACATGGCCGAGGAATTGGGTCAATCCTTCCAGAACCTCGCCGCCGCCCAGAGCAAGCAATTCCTCACAGAGATCCAGCCCATGCTGTCCCTGACTGGCGACGAAAAGGCAATTCGCCAGTTGATATCCATCTTGCTGGACAATGCGGTCAAATACACTCCGGATGGTGGACGCATTTCCTTTGCGCTGAAAAAAGAGAGGAGATCGGAAGAGCACA
>USIZ01000273.1 GCA_900554855.1 uncultured Eubacteriales bacterium
TGCGCACGCTCAGCTCGTAGTTGCGCACGGTCAGCTCCATGGGGTCGCCCAGGGGAGCCACCTTGCGGACATAGATCTCCACACCCTTGGTGATGCCCATGTCCATGATGCGGCGCTTCACCGGGCCTTCGCCATGCAGGCGCGCCACGGTGGCAGTCTCGCCGACCTTAACGTCTTTCAGAGTCTTCATAAAAAATCCTCCTCTACTTGTCTTTCTATTCAGAGACTATCCAGTTTCGGAGCGTCTCCCAAACAGCGTTTTGCCGCTGCTCAGCCAACCATAATGCGGTTTGCCATCGTCTTGTCGAGGGCCAGACGGCTCTCCTTGACCTGAACGATGAGGTTGCCTGCGATCTCATTGACGACAGTCACCTGACTACCCACCACGAAACCAAGCTCTGCCAGATGCAGACGCACTTCATCCTTGCCAGTGATCTTCTGGATGGTGACGGTATCGCCTGCTTTTGCCATAGTCAAAGGCATCATATTCGTTTCACTCCCATTCGTTCTCCCCTCGGCGGGGAGCATTTTTGGTTCGATCTTGCAGTCTTTGGAGCGCCGCCCCAGCCAGACGCCGCAACGCGCTGGCCGTGTCTGCATCTCCCTGCCAAAAAGCCGCGTCAGTTAGTCAGTCGCAACTATCAGCATGGATAGTTTATACTTACTAACCCGCATTGTCAACCATTTTCCGGCTCAAAAAAGTTAGTTTGTATGAACAAACAAATTTTCTTCCCTTATTTCAAGAAGATTTTTACAGTTTCTATATGCTAACTTTGTTTGCACATATTTACGATTTTTCTCTTTTACACTCCCCGCATATGACACAGCCGCCCGGTGCAGGGGGTATTCTGCAACGAGCGGCCGCGTGTCAAAAGGAGGATTCTTCCCGCCAGTGCGTGGTTTCGCTCTGGCGGGCACCAGGATAAAAAGAGAGTATTTGGAAGAGAATGTCAAAATTCAGGGGCGTCAGGCTGCAACAGCCAGACGCTGGATGGGCGTTCCGCTGCGGAATAGGCGGAGATATACTGCCGTACACTTGTTCAGTTGAGCAAAATGCCGCTGGGCGGCATTGGGGTCACCATAGGCTTTCCAGCAGCCGCAGCAGGTGAAGTTGCGGCCCGCATTTTCGATAAAGCCCACCACATCGTAAAGCGGATAGCCCAGAAATACGCCGATTTCATGGGGAAAATCGGCCTCGCAGCAGAGCCGGCGGGACAGCTGCTGCAAAAGCAGCGCGTAGTCGTCCGACTGCTCAGGCAGAGTGTAGCCTTCCTTGCACAGAAAGTCCCGCACCTGCGGCTGGGCCAGCACAGCGCGGAGCTTGCTCTCGCGGTAGACGTACACCAGATACCGATGGGTCCGCACACAGCCCTTGAGGACGCGGACGCAGAGGCCCTTTTCGCCCAGCTGTTCGTTCCAGCTGCGGACGCGGCGGGCAAGGTCGGCGCAGTCGCTCCTCTCGTAGCGGAAAAGTCCCGCAGGCTTTAAGCTGGCCAGCACCGGGGCGCACTGTTCGATCATGACTGTCTCAAAGTTGCGTTCCATGTCTTCGGCCTCCCTGCCCGTTTTCCACTATTGTCTCCTGCCGTGTGGTGCTTATGCAGGAGACACGGTTAGAAAAAGCTAACCAAGACTTCAAAAAGAATGCGGCAGCCTGCCCCTCTCGAGCTTCTTCCGCTTCTAGGTTAGTCGTTTCTAACGTGGCATTATCTTACCATAGGTCCGGCTCTGTGTCAACACCTTTTTTCAAAAATATTTGCTCCATTTTCTCTGTCGTGCTATACTGAGCCAAAGCTGATATAGCAATTCAACTTTTTAATGCAACAGCAACAGCGTTGAATTGCATATCGCAACTATGCTGTTTGGATGTTGCACGAATTTCTTGACTTGCGATAAAAAGGAATGGTATCCCCATGCATCTTATCTCACCCGAAGAGCTGACCTCGACCATCGCCGACCGTCTGGCCCGACAGTCTGCCGTCCTCGTCGCACTGGATGGCCGCTGCGGCAGCGGCAAAACGACGCTGGCCGCACAGCTGACAGAGCGTTTTCCTCAAAGCATCACCGTCCACACCGATGACTTCTATCTCCCGCCATCCCGGCGTGTCACGGGCTGGGAGAAGATCCCCTGCGCCAACATGGACATCCAGCGCCTGCGGGATGAGGTCGTCGCTCCCGCCCGGGCAGGGCAGGCATTCTCCTACCAGGCCTACTCCTGCCGCGAAGGTGTCTATCTGCCGCCGCGTCCCCTCGGCTCTGCGCCGCTAGTCATCGTGGAGGGAAGCTACAGCCATCATCCCAGCCTTGCACCCTATTATGATATAAGAATATTCGTCACCTGCTCTCCCGATGAGCAGGCCCGGCGGCTCCGCAAACGGGAGGGGGAGCGGTATTCGAATTTTGTGGAGCGGTGGATCCCGCTGGAAGAGGGGTATTTTGCAAATTACTCCATTGAGGAGAACGCGGAGATGATGGTCGTTACGGATTGACGGCATCACGCGCCGGTGCGCGGGGCAGTTCTCTCTTTCGGTCAAATGGCTTTGCGCTCCGCGCGGGCCAGAGGCAGAGCTGGTTTTT
>USIZ01000274.1 GCA_900554855.1 uncultured Eubacteriales bacterium
GCCACCTCATCCGGCCCTTCGGGCCACCTTCCCCTCAAGGGGAAGGCTTTCAGAAGTTCCTGCTCATCGCCAAACCCCCAATTTACCGTCCTGCTTACGGCTCCTGATGCTTCCAGTCCACGCTGGAGAAGGTGGTGAATTCAGGCAGCCACTGAAGGGGAACGGTGGCCAGCTCGCCGTGGCGGTTTTTGGCCACGATGCACTCGGCCAGATTGTGGTTTTCCGTGTCCTGATTATAGTAGTCGTCGCGGTAGATGAACATGACGATGTCGGCGTCCTGCTCGATGGCGCCGGATTCGCGCAGATCGCTCAACCGGGGACGCTTGTTCTCGCGGTTTTCGTTGGCACGGGACAGCTGGCTCAGGCAGATGACCGGCACATTCAGCTCCTTGGCCATGATCTTCAGGGCGCGGGAGATGTCGCTGACCACCTGCTGGCGGCTTTCGCCGGAGTAGTTCTGCTTGCCTCCGGCACTGGTCATCAGCTGGAGGTAGTCGATGACCACCAGCCCCAGATTTTCCACCCGGCGGCACTTTGCGTTCATGTCCGCAACGGACAGGGACGGGTTGTCATCGATCAGAATATTGGCGTGGTTCAGGGCGGAGGCGGCCAGCGCCACCTTCTCCCAGTCTTCGTCGGTCAGGCTGCCGGTGGTGAGCTTCTTGTTGTCCACGAAGGACTCGTTGCTCAGCAGACGCATGGCCAGCTGCTCCCGGCTCATTTCCAATGAGAAGAACACGCAGGCTTTGCCGGAGTGCTTTCCGGCGTAGAGCAGGATGTTCAGCGCCAGCGAGGTTTTGCCCATGCCGGGACGTGCGGCCAGCAGAATGAGGTCGCTCTTATTGAGGCCGGAGATAACCGTGTCCACATCGGGCAGACCGGTGGACAGCCCGGGGACGGCGCTGTCGCTGCTGGCCAGCTCAGCCAGGCGGTCATAGACCTCGTGCATGACGGAGGTGATATGGTGCAGGCCCTGGGCGGACTTGCCCTGCCGAATGGCATAAATGCGCTGCTCGGCGGCCTCCAGCACTTCGGCGGAGGTGCCCTCGTTGTTGGCCACCATGCTGTTCAGGGCGTTGGCGGCCTCGGCGATCTGGCGCAGTGTGGAGCGATCCTTCACGATGGCCACATAGTCCATCACGTTGGTGACGGTGGGGGTCACGTCCATGAGCTGGAAGAAGTATTCTCTTGTGACGCCCTCCTGATAGGTGCCGTCCAGCCGCATCTGATTGAGCACCGTCACCGGGTCGATCTTCTGGGACATGGAGAACATGGTGTAGATGGTCTGGAAGGCCTCCCGGTTCTGGCGGATATAGAAATCATCCGGCTTGAGCTGCTCCACGATCTGGGGCAGACATTCGCTGTCGATCAGGATGGAGCCCAGCACCGCCTGCTCCGCCTCCACGTTGTGGGGCATCTGGCGGGAGAGCAGTTCCTCATCTGTTGGCATGGTGGTTCACCTCCGTGGATCGTGACGTTCTCGAAGCCTTTCCTTTGGGCGGAAGGTTCTGTTGTTTGCACTGCGCGAAAGGCGTCCTTGTGGGGGATCGCCCCTCAGGGGAAGGGGTTTAACGGCATGTGCGGCCCTTACGCCTCCACGACCTCAACGGTGATATTGCCGGTGACCTCGTAGCCCAGCTTGCACTTGACCGTGAAGGTGCCGAAGGCCTTGATGGGGTCGCAGGAGAGCTTCTTGCTCTCCACCTGATAGCCGTACTGCTCCTTGAGGGCGGCGGAGATCTCCTTGGTGGTGACGCTGCCGAACAGCTTGCCGCCGGCGCCGGCCTTGGCGGCGACCTTGACGGGGCAGTCCTTCAGCTTCTGCACCAGCTCCATGGCCTCGGCCTTCTCCTTGGCCTCACGCTCCCGGCGGGCCTTGTCCTGCAGCTTCATGGTGTTCACGTTGTCCGTAGTTGCGGCAACAGCCAGCTTGCGGGGGAACAGGAAATTGCGGGCGTAGCCGTCGGAAACCTCGACGAGCTGACCCTTCTTGCCCTGTCCGCGGACGTCCTGCTGCAAAATAACTTTCATAATGTTTTCCTCCTTATGACACTCCGGCAAAAACGCCGGAAAACAGAAAATGCGGGGTTATGATCTTGCGGAGATCTGTTACTCCTCGTCCTTGAAATATTCGTCGATCGCGCTCAGCAGCTGCTGGAGCACCTTGTTCACGTCGCCGTCGGGGATCTGAGCCGCCGCCGCCGCCGCGTTGCCGCCGCCGCCGAGGGCCTCCAGAATGACCTGTACGTTGACGTCGCCGATGGAGCGGCCGGAGATATAGATCCGGCTCTCGTCGTCCGGGAAGAGAACGAAACTGGCGGCGGTGCCCGCCACGTTGAGCAGCTCGTCCGCCGCCTGGGCGGCGGTGACCCGGCCTGCGGTATGGTTGATGGCGGCGGTGACAATGCCGTTTTTGTAGGTGCGGGCATTGGAGATGATGTCGAACTTTGCGATGGTGTCAGAAAGATTGTTTTGGAACAGCCGCTTGACCTCCACGGTGTCCGCGCCGCAGCGGCGCAGGAAGGCGGCCGCTTCAAAGGTGCGTCCGCCGGTGCGGAGGGTGAAGCTCTTGGTGT
>USIZ01000275.1 GCA_900554855.1 uncultured Eubacteriales bacterium
ACAGCTATAAAACAGATATGGGACAGGAGGCGGGCTTTTGAAGATCGGAACGGATCAGCATAACACGTTTGACACCATGACAATGGACTGCTGGAATGACCATGTGTACTACGAGGGAAAGGAGTTTCCGGCAGGACATTTTGCGGCAGAGATCTTGAACTTTGCCGGAGAGATCCACGATCCTCTTCTGGAGCGCATCACTGTGCTGACGGCGCTTGTGGACGATTTGAGCACAGCCGAAAAAAGCAAGCGCCATGATATTGCGGCACAACTGAAACCGCTGCTGCATGACACGGTTTCCTGGCTGTATACTTGCCCGCCATTTTGCTATTGCGAAAGCCAAGGTGCGTATGAGGATCTTGAACATGCTTTGAGCGAGGAACGACTCGATCGGGACTACGAGGAAGAGGAGGCGCATCTTCCGTTCATGGCACTTTCCTTTTGCGAGCCGATCCTGAGAATCCTGGTGGCGATCTATAATTTTTGTCTGCTCATCCGCGCATTCGAAAAGAAATATCTGCGCAGAGCGAAGCGGCGTAATGCAGACGCCTTCGCAAAGGCGGCGCATGAGTGCTTTGATGAGGATGACAGCTTTCTGATCCTGCTGGAGCAAATGCCGTTTGGCGGGGTAGAGGAATTTTTCTCTTATCCAAGAGTTATCACAGGATTCAACTATTTTCAGGATGAGAACGATGAGGAAAAATGGAAAACCGCGCAGCGCGTGATTTGCAAGCGTGCCATTGACTTTTATGTGTTCGACCTGATGAACGGATTGCACCATGGCCACGCACCCAGCCAGTGCCAAGGCTGCGGGAGATATTTTCTGACCACCAACGGTCACATCCCCAAATACTGCGACGGCGTCGCACCGCAGGACGATCGCTATACCTGCCGGCAGTATGGCGCGATGATGCACCAGAAGGAGCAGAACAAGCAGCACCCGGTCTACCGCCTGTTCAACACCCGCACTGACACCATCCGCAAGCATCACTGGCGGGGAAAAATCTCCGACGAACAAAGGAGGGAGGCGCTCTATCTGGCGGGGAGCTACCGGGATAAGGCGCTGATGGACAATGACTATGCCGCTGACGGATATGCGCGGGACATGGAATTGGAGCACATTTACGCGGAGGCAGAAAAGCGGCTGAAATGAGGAAGGGGGCGTTCCTGTGACGAAAAATATGTACACCGTTGCCGGGGACGGCCCCTGCAATGAAGAGCTGGCGTTGCGAATGCAAGCCGGAGACAAAAACGCCGCGGAGCGGCTCGTCTCACAGAACGAGGGTTACCTCACCGACCTGGCGCGGGCGTACATACCATGGTGTGAACTGGAGGATTTGAAGCAGGAGGCGGCGCTGGTACTGCTGGACGCGGCGGGGCACTTTGACCCCACCCATGGAACAAAACTGCTGACCTATGCGACGCCCGCGATAGAAGCGGCGCTGTCCGACTACGCCGCGCGGTATTCTTCCTCTCTGTCCATTCCCATCAGCCGGTACAATCAACTGCGCAGGGTGGCATACCTCTGCGCCGAGGGATGGGACTCATCTGATGCTGAGTTGGCCAAGGTGGTGTGCGGAGAACTGAATGTATCTGCCAAGGTAGCTGGGGCGTTGATAAAAGAATATTGGACGCTATTTTGCGTCCGGCAGTTAGGTGACGATGTATTCTCCGTCAGCTGCGGCGGCGATCCCGCCGTGGCCTATGACCGCCTCATGCGTCGGACACTGCTGATGCAGCGGATGGAGGAGGTGCTGACGCCCAGAGAGCTGAATCTGGTGCGAAGCTACCTTGGCATCGGTCAGCCGGACGAGGTCGGCATGACTTTTCAGGAGCTGGCGATCCGGCTCAACTACAACGGCCCCAGCGGAGCGGAGAAGGCGTACAAGGCCGCGCTGCGAAAGTTGAAGAGGGACTTGTACGGCGGGTCCTACGGCCGGTGGCTCGCCGCACAGAAGGCCATCCGCGCCGCCAAGGCGGAGGCGGAGCAGGACGCGGGGCATCACGCAACACCGCAGATCACGGGGCTGGATGAAAAGGAACTGATGGAGCGGTTTATCTGCGAGGTCGTTTCGCTGATCCATGTCCACGAGATATTCAGCGACGCATTGGAGACCGAAACAGAATAAGCAGTACGGCACCAGTCTTGGCCTGATACCGTGCTGCTTTTCGTTTATCCCATGATGCCGATCTTGTTGCCGTTCTCCTAAGCGAAAACTCCTTTTCTGCTGTCTACCGGCAGAGGGTGACCTGAAACACAGTGCCGTCCTCCGCGGAGCTGGACACGGAAATTTCCCCGCCGAGCTTTTCTATCATTTCCTTTGTGATGGCAAGGCCGAGGCCGAAGCTGCCGGATTCATTTTTCCGGCTCTTGTCGCTGCGGTAAAAGCGGTCGAAAACATGGGGGAGGTCTTCTTCTGGAATGGTGCTGCCGAAGTTCTGAACAGAGAACCGCGCCTTTCTTTTATCCTGCGTGAGCGTTAGCTGTACCCGCCCGCCTGCCGGCTCATATTTGAGGGCGTTTTCCAGCAGGCTGCTGACGATGCGCTGTAAGTAGTCCGGATTGCCGCG
>USIZ01000276.1 GCA_900554855.1 uncultured Eubacteriales bacterium
CCACCTCATCCGTCATTTGCTTCGCAAATGCCACCTTCCCCTCAAGGGGAAGGCTGATTTCTCCAAGAACAAAAAGAGAGGATACAGCAGATATGATTCGAGCGATCATCAGTTTTATTGTGGCCTTCGCCGTGACGGCGCTGGTCGGACGCTTCCTGATTCCGTGGCTCCACGCCCTGAAGGCGGGACAGACCATCAAGGAGATCGGCCCCAAGTGGCACATGAACAAGCAGGGCACCCCGACTATGGGCGGCATCATGTTCATTGTGGGCATTTTCGTTGCCATTCTGGCCGCGGGCTGGCAGGATTTCAAGGCCGGGGATTTCAGCGCCCTCATCGTGTTCGCGTTTGCGCTGGTATTCGGCATCATCGGCTTTATCGATGACTTTTGCAAGGTGAAGTTCCATAAGAATGAGGGGCTCACCGCCGCCCAGAAGTTCCTGCTCCAGCTGGCGGCGGCCATCGTGTTCGTCGTGCTGCTGCGCTATACCGGCCACATCAGCAATGACCTCTATATCCCGTTCTTCAATGCGACCTTCTACCTGCCCTGGGTGGTCTATATGATCTTCGCGGCCTTCATCATTGTGGGCTGCGTCAACTCCGTCAACCTGACCGACGGCATCGACGGTCTGGCCACCGGCGTCACCATGCCCGTCATGGTGTTCTTCGTCGCCGCAGCGCTGGTCTGGAGCCGGTTCGGCGTGGGTGTGCTGAGCGCCGCCGCCTTCGGCGGGCTGTGCGCCTTCCTGATCTATAACTTCCACCCGGCCAAGGTGTTCATGGGCGACACCGGATCCCTGTTTCTGGGCGGCCTGGTGTGCGGTCTGGCGTTCGCGCTGGACATCCCGCTCATCCTGATCCTCGTCGGCATCATCTATATCTGCGAGACCATGAGCGACATTATTCAGGTCACCTACTTCAAGCTGACCCACGGCAAGCGGATCTTCCGCATGGCCCCGCTGCACCATCATCTGGAGATGGGCGGCTGGAGCGAGGTCAAGCTGTTCACCGTGTTCACCGCCATCACCGCCGTGTGCTGCATTCTGGCCTATCTGGGCATTATGAATCGGTTCCCGGTGTGATGCGGTCAGGCTTCCCCCTGGGGGAAGCTGTCACCGAAGGTGACTAATGCCACCTTCCCCTCGAGGGGAAGGCTAGATTCTCAACCCCTGAAAGGAGGGAGGAATATGGCGCGCACTGCAAAACGCGATCTGACCCGCCAGCAGCAGCTGGCCCGGGGGCCGGTGGATCTGCCCTATCTGGGTCTTGTGCTGATCCTGCTGGGCATCGGCCTTGTCATGCTGCTGTCATCCTCCTCGTATGTGGCGTCCATTGAGAAGACCTCCAATTATGACGGCGCATATTACTTCAAGCGTCAGGCCGCCTTTGCGGCCATGGGGCTTGTGATCATGTATTTCGTCTCAAAATTCGACTATCAGCGCCTGCGCGGCATTTCCGTATTTGTCCTGGGCATCGCCATCTTGCTGCTGATCGCTGTGCTGATCCCCCATGTGGGTATCACTCACAACCGGGCGACCCGCTGGCTGAAGATCGGCGTGGAGTTCCAGCCGTCGGAGGTGGCCAAGATCGGCGTGGTGCTGTTCTTTGCCGCCCGGCTGTGCAAGCGGGAGCAGTATAAGAAAAAACCCTCGAAAAACCGGTACAGCAAGCCGGTGGAGCTGATCCGCCGCTTCTGGTATTGGTCGGAGCTCAACGAGCTTTGGCCGCTCATCCTGATCCTGGCGGTCGTGGCCCTTCTGCTCATCCGGGAGCCCCACCTGTCCGCCACCATCCTGATCTTTGCCGCCGCGGCCGCCATTCTGTTCGCCGCCGGCGTCAAGCTGTTCTGGTTCGCGGTGGGCGGCGGCCTGGGCGCCGTCGGCGTCTGGCTTTTGCTGGTGGTCGTCGGTTACAACGGAAGCCGCATCGAAATGTGGAAAAATCCGTGGGCCGACCCCGGCGACAAGGGCTATCAGATCGTCCAGTCCCTCTACGCCGTGGCCTCCGGCGGCCTGAGCGGTCTCGGCTTCGGCATGAGCCGCCAGAAGTTTGCCTATCTGCCCGAGGAGCAGAACGACTACATCTTCTCCATCGTCTGCGAGGAGATGGGCTTCATTGGCGCGGGCATCATCATCGCCCTGTTTGCCCTGCTGGTCATCCGGGGCTATTGGCTGGCGCTCCATGCCCGCGACCGCTTCGGCGCATTGACCATCGTGGGCATCACGACGCTGATGGCGGTGCAGGTGTTCCTGAACATCGCCGTCGTCACCAACCTGATCCCCTCCACCGGCATCGCCCTGCCCTTCTTCAGCTATGGCGGCACGGCGTTGGTCATCCAGCTGGCAGAGATGGGCATTGTGCTGAGTATCTCGCGCCAGATTCCCGCCCCGCCGGAGCCTGCGAAAAAGCCGCTGACCCGTGCGGAGAAAAAGGCGCTGAAGAAGGCGAAAAAGGCGGAGGCCAAGGCCGCCAAGGCGGCGGAGAAGGCGGAGTAAAGCCTTCCCCTTGAGGGGAAGGTGGCCCGAAGGGCCGGATGAGGGGGCGTCGAACGGAAAGCTGTC
>USIZ01000277.1 GCA_900554855.1 uncultured Eubacteriales bacterium
GGGCCCCTACGGCACCATTCACCGCCTGGCGGGAGACGGCGTTCATCGGGGCATTTTTGAGCAGTGCATGGAGTTCTGCCGGGAAAATGCCCCCGATCTGCGGGCGGACACCCATGCGGACAACCGCACCATGCAGCACCTGTTGGAAAAGCACGGCTTTGTATACTGCGGGATTGTGAATCCGCCAGACGGCGGAGAGCGGATGGCCTATCAGTTGGCCGTGACGAAAAATTGAACAATAGGGCTGAGGCGCAGATAGCGCAGAGATGCCGGTGGAATCCAAACAAATGGGTTCCACCGGCATCTCTGCTTGTGCTTAATTTTCCATGGCCCAAACCTGATAGTAGGGCTCACCGTCGGCGTCGAAGGCCTCCACCCAGCACGTTCCGGGCTCTTCCAGGCTGGTGAAGTAGGAATGGCCCGCCATGCCGCTGTTTCCGGCCTGCTCCTCGGTCAGTTCCCCCTCTGCACTGAAGCTGTCCGGCAGCTCGGCGGCATTGCTGCGCTGGACGTAGGTCCTCCCGTCCAGCGTCAGCCGGGCGGTCACTACCGGCCGTTCCTCGTCCGAATCAGGCAGAGCAGCGGCGTCGTCCGCTCCGGCTGCAGCGCTGTACTCTTCCGCCTTTCCTGTGGCCTGGGCGGTCTCACTGGGAGCCGCGCTGCCTGCGTTCCACATATGGGTGACGAACCAGCCGCCGCCCAGCACGAACACGCAGCAGGCGGCAATGACGCCGATGGGTTTCCACCACGCATTCACACGTCTCAGGGTTTCCTTTCCGGGCTTTCGATCCTGAGGCAGGTTTGTGAACGGGATGTCCTGCTCAAGGGTTTCCGCCGCCGCCAGCACCCGGTCGGCAAAGCCCTCTGAGGGCTCCGACAGCTCCATGAGCTCCGGCTCCAGCGCGGACAGCTGCTCCCACATGGTCCGGCAGTCCGGACACTCACTCAGATGGGCGTCCAGCTTTTCCTGTTCCTCCGGCGTGAGTGCGCCGTCCAGCGACGCGGAGATCAGTTCCTGATATTCACTGCACTTTGCCAACGCACTCACCTGCCTTTCTCTCCTTTAGACGGCGGAAGATCAAAATAGTTCCCCTCCGCCAGCAGTTCTTCCCGCAATTCTTTCCGCGCCCGGGCCAGCCGGGAACGCACCGTGCCCGGTGACAGCTCCAGTGCCGCGCCGATCTCCTCATAGCTCAGGCCGGTGACCTCCCGCAGCAGCAGGATCTGGCGGTGGTTTTCGGAAAGCGCGCCGATGGCGCGGCGCACCATCGCCCGTCGTTCCGCGCGCTGAGCGGCCTCTTCCGGAGTGTCGGTGCTGTCCGCCGCCTGCACCGGACGTTCCGCGTCGTCCAGACTGTCCGGCTCCTTCCGGCGCCTGCGCAGCACATCGGTGGCGGCATTTACCGTCAGCCGGTACAGCCATGTGGAAAACTTCGCGTCCATACGGAAGCGGGGCAGAGCCTTCCAGGCGGAGAGAAAGGCCTCCTGGGCGGCGTCCTCCGCGTCCGCCGGGACGTTCAGCATCCGCAGAGCCAGCGTATAGACGAGCTTCTGGTAGCGCTCCACCAGCACCCGGAATGCGTCCTGCTCGCCCCGCTGGGCGCGCATCACGAGGATCTGTTCCTCGGTTCGGTCATCGGTCCGCATAGATACACCTCTTACCCCAGATCGTTCTTGATCCCCTCAGTGACCCGGTAGATATCCTCCATGGTCTGAATCTGGCAGATCTCCTTTTTCCAGTACCCGGCGTAGGGCACGCCCTTCAGGTACCAGGCATAGTGCTTTCTGGCCTCCAGGCAGGCGATCTTCTCGCCCTTGTTCTGCCTGGCCAGCTCAAATTGGCGCACCGCCGTGTCGCAGCGCTGGGCCAGCGGCGGCAAAGGCGGGATCTCCCGGCCCTCGATGGCGGCCTTTGCCCCGGTGAACAGCCAGGGATTGCCGAAGCAGCCCCGGCCGATCATGGCCATGTCTGCGTCGGTGTAGTGGAGAATGTGGCGGGCGTCCTCCGGCTCGGCGATGTCGCCATTGGCGATGACCGGTATGCTGACGGCCTGCTTGACCATCCGGATGATATCCCAGTCCGCCTTGCCCGCGTACATCTGCGCCCGGGTGCGGCCGTGGACGGCAACGGCATCCGCTCCGGCGGATTCCATGAGTTGGGCAAATTCCACCGCATTGACGCTGCCCTTGTCCCAGCCCTTGCGGATCTTCACGGTTACCGGCTTGCCGCAGGCGGCCTTGACCGCCGCGACAATCTGCGCCGCCAGCTCGGGCGTGCGCATCAGGCCGCTCCCATCGCCGTGGGCGGCCACCTTGGGTACCGGGCAGCCCATGTTGATGTCGATCACATCCGGATCGGCGATGCGGGCCACCTTCTCCGCCGCCCGTGCCATGCAGTCCACGTCGCTGCCGAAGATCTGCACCGCCGACGGGTGCTCGCCCTCCCCCAGCTCCATGATCTGAAGCGTTTTCTGGTCCTGAAAGCACAGCGCCTTGGCGCTCACCATCTCGGTGACGGTATAGCCGCAGCCCAGCGCCCGGCAAGATCGGAAGAGCGTCGT
>USIZ01000278.1 GCA_900554855.1 uncultured Eubacteriales bacterium
ATCCGGATGAAGGACTCCAGCTCAAGGTGACCCGGATCTACCGGGATGTGCGCCGGGTCAAGTACGGCGGACTGTACAAGGATCACCTTTGGCTGGTGATCCGCCAGCCCAGCGAGGAGTGGACGGCCCGGCCCGCCTTCTATTTTGAGATCTCTCCGGAGGGCTATGAGTACGGTATGGGTTACTACTGTGCCAGGCCCGTGCAGATGGAGCAGTACCGCCGCCGCATTCGACGGGAGCCGGAGGCGCTGGAAAAGCTGGCCCGGAAGCTGAACCGCCAGAGTACCTTTCATTTGGAGGGCGACGAGTACAAGCGCTCCAAGGGAGAGTGCTCCGAACTGCTGAAGCCCTGGTTCAACCGCAAGGGCATCGACATCTGCACCTTCCACGCCCCCGATGCGCGCATGACCTCCCCCGCCCTTGTGCAGGATATTCTGGCCGGGTTCGACTGGCTCATGCCCTATTACCGCTATTTCAAGGCGCTGGAGCTGGAGCCGCCGGTGACCGATCCCATCCGATAACGAAGCAGAACGCGCCGCATTCAGCGGCGCGTTTTCTTGAAATTTGCCGTTTTCTATGCTAGGATAAATTGATATTTTATACAAAACTCGAGGGCACTTCTATGATGAATCAGGATAAACGAAAAAAACGAATTGCAAACATCGCCATGAGCATGGTGATCGTGCTCATCATCCTCTCCGGCGTGCTGGCCGTGGGCGGTCAGCAGGGCTGGTTTGACAAAAAAGATCCCGCCGAGACCGGAGTGGTGCGCACTGTGATCGGCACCGCCGATCTGACACGCGACGGCATCGCCTCCCCGCTGAGTGCGGACACCGCCCTGCGGGACGGGGACGTGCTGACTACGCAGGAGCACGCCGAGCTCACCCTTCAGGCCGGAGACAGCACCATGAAACTGGGCGCCGGCTCCTCTCTGACCGTCACTCACGCTGCAACCGACAGCTTCACTGTGCAGGTCACCACCGGCCAGTTCTTCACTGCCGCCGGAGAAACCGCCTCTGTCACGCTGGAATTCGGCGACGAGGACTGCACCCTCTCCTCCGCAGCAGCAGATCTGACCGTGCGCACCGGCAGCGAAACCCTCTACCTGCTCTCCGGCACGCTGACGCTGGACGGCACGGACTATGAAGCAGGACAGGCACTGAGCTGGGTGGACGGCACCCTGACCGTCGACAGCTTCTCCCCTACCGTGTTGGACGACGAAGCCCTCGGCTGGTGTCTGAACGCCGGACAGGCGCTGTGTTTTACTTCGGACGAGCTCCGGCAGGTACTGGATACCCGGGCGGCCCAGCAGCAGTCCGACATCGAAGCGCAGCTCGATGGCAGTGCTGCTCAGGCGGACGGTTCTGCCGCCGAAAACACCGAAACTACCCAGTCCGGCGAGACCGATACCAAATCGGACGGCACCGGCCATGTCGGCCAAGCGCCCGCCGACTCCGGCACCGCCAATGCCGCCGATCCGGCTCCATCTTCTCCCACCGATTCGGAGCCCTCTGCCCCGGCCCAGCCGGACACGCCCGCGCAGCCGGAGCCGGAACCGGAACCGGAGGAAAAGTCCACCTGCACCATTTCCGTGCGCTGTGACACGATCCTGAACAATATGGACTCCCTCGACCCGGACAAGGCGGGCTATGTGCCCTCCAGCGGCATCCTGCTCTCCAAGATCACCGTCACGATCTCCGACGGCGACTCCGCCTACGATGTGCTCAAGCGGGCCTGCTCCGCCGCCGGGCTCCAACTGGAAGCCAGTTACACCGCCGCCTACGGCAGCTATTATGTGGAGGGCATCGGCCACCTCTACGAGTTCGACTGCGGCCCTGAATCCGGCTGGATGTATAAGGTGAACGGCTGGTTCCCCAACTATGGCTGTTCCAGCTATACCGTCAGTGATGGGGACAACATCGTATTCTGCTACACCTGCAACGGCCTTGGCGCCGACGTGGGAGCATGACGTGGAACGCGGACGACATCCGGACGCCTTCGCCGCGCTGAATCCCGCGCTGAACCTGGTTTTCTTTCTGGCGGCTCTGGTGTGGACAGTGCTCCTGCGTCATCCGGCCTACACGCTGGCGTCTCTGCTGGCCGGGGCGCTCTATTACCGCGCCCTCCTTGGCCGGAAGGCATGGCGCACCTTTGGCTCTCTTCTGATCTTAATGCTCGCGCTGACCGCCCTGAACCCACTTTTCAATTCCCGGGGGGCGCACCCGCTTTTCGCTCTGCTGGGGCGACCCTATACACTGGAATCGTTGTGCTACGGTGCATCGGCGGCAGGGATGTTTGCCGCCGCACTGCTCTGGTTTTTCTGCTACGGACAGGTGGTCACCGAGGACAAGCTCACCGCCGTGCTGGGCAGACGTCTGCCCGCCCTGTCCCTCCTGCTGGTGATGGTGCTCCGACTGGTGCCCGCCGTGGGGCGCAAGGCAAGGCAGATCTCCGGCGCACGGCGCTGCGTGGGACTGAGCGGCGCTGACACGCTGCGGGAGCGCATCGGGACCGGCATGACCACTCTGTCCGCCCTGTCCGGCGCTATGCTGGAGGGC
>USIZ01000279.1 GCA_900554855.1 uncultured Eubacteriales bacterium
GCTCTTCCGATCTAGGTGCTGCATGACGGTGTTGCCCGCCAGCGTGATCTCCCGCAGTTCCGACCAGTCCCGCTCCGCCCGGTGCAGCGCATCGGTGAGCAGCTGCTGCACCTGAGCGCGGATGCGCCGGGACAGCTCCTCCGCGCCGTCCGCCCGCTCCAGCGTGTACTGGATGCGGCTGATGACATCCGCCCCATAGGAGGCCTGGGCATTCCAGGCGCTGACCGTGCTCAGCAAGGTACCGACTTCCAGATCATAGAGCCGGATCACTACCGTGGTAGTGCCCAGATCCACCGCCGCACCGCAGCCCGTCCGCCCCGGCTGAAGCCGGAGATTCTGAGCGGACGCGTCCGTCAGGATCACGCCCCCGGCCTGCTCCGGCAGCTCCACGGTGTCGCCGTCCTGCGCAATGACCTTGCAGGCCAGCCGCGGCACACCGTTCACCGGCACGCGGCACTTCCCGCACCGCCCCCGCCCGCCGCAGGATGCCGGGAGGGAATAACCCGCCCTCCGCAGGGCGGAGAGCAGGTTTTCCCCTGTCTCCACCGGAAGCAGGCAGATTTTGCCGTTCAGGACCACACGAATGCTTGACACGGGCATATCCTCCAAAATATAATAAAGCGTGTATAATTATGTATATTTTACGCAAGTACAGTTTACTTTGTCAAGGGGCTTTCACGCATGAACGATCTGGACGCGCTGGCGCGGGAAAACGGCTTCTCCCACTGGGGTGAACTCAATATGGACGCGCTGGTGCCGCTGGAAGCGGTGCGGGAGATGTGCGCGGCGGACCGCTGCGGCTGCTATGGCCGGAACTGGGCCTGTCCGCCGGGCTGCGGAAGTCTGAACCACATCTCAGAGCGGCTGCTGCGTTATCACAGCGGATTGCTGGTGCAGACCACCGGCGCTCTGCGGGACGACTTCGACATCGAGACCATGGACGCCATTTCCGGGACTCACCGGGTTCACTTTCTGAATTTAGCCCGCCAGGCACGCCTGCTCGTCCCGGACTGTCTGCCCCTGTCAGCGGGGCCGTGTCTTGTGTGCAGGAAGTGCACCTACCCCAACCGCCCGTGCCGCTTCCCCACAAAAGCGATTTCCTCCATGGAGGCCTACGGCCTGCTGGTCAGTGATATCTGCATCCGTTCCGGCCTGCAATACAATTACGGCCCCAAGACCCTGACTTACACATCCTGCATTCTCTTCACATAAGGAGTGATATACATGTCCACCCCCAAGGAAATCTTTCTGGAGACGATCAAGCCCAACGGCCAGCCGGAACGCCTGCTGCGCCAGTATGAGCCCTTCTATATGTGCCTCGGCGACCCCGTCATGTGCTATCTGGACGGCCCCGACCATACCCCCGGCAAGACCAGTGTCAACCCCTGGGGCATCACCATCAGCTTTCCGGAGAACGCCCCCGGCTCCATGCCGGTGCACGGCCCCGGCCTGACGGTCTGTCCCGACATCACCCGCTGGAAGGAGACCGTCCACGCCCCCGATCTGGCCGCCCACTGCTCCGAGGGCTGGGAGGAGTTCCGCGCCCAGTGTGTGGCCGAGAACAACGACCGGCAGATGCTGACCGGCTTCATGGCCACCGGCATTTTTGAGCAGTGCCACTTCCTGATGGGCTTTGAAAACACTCTGACCGCCCTCTATGAGCACCCGGACGAGATGCACGAACTCATTGAGTACATCACCGAATACCGGATGCAGTATGCCAAACTGGTGGTGGAAAATCTGCGCCCCGAGGTCATGTTCACTCACGACGACTGGGGCACCAAGGACGCGCTGTTCATGAAGCCGGAGATGTGGCGGGAGTTTTTCAAGGAACCCTACCGGCGCTTCTACAACTACTTCCGCTCGCAGGGCATCATTACCGTCCACCACGCCGATTCCTACCTCGTCCCCATTGTAGACGACATGGTGGAGATCGGCATTCAGGTCTGGCAGGGCGTTCTGCCGGAGAACGACATTCCCGCTCTCCAGCGGCGTCTGAACGGAAAGCTCACCCTGATGGGCGGTCTGGGCGCGGCCATTGATCGCGCCGACTCCACTCCGGAAGAGATCCTCGCCTACACGAAGGACACCCTCCGCCGCTGCGGCCCCGGGGGGCACTACATTCCCTCCATCACCTACGGTATGTTCGGCACCGTATTTCCCCATGTGGATCAGTACCTCAATGAGGGCATCGACGCGTATAACGCCGATCTCCATATGCCCGATATGCACCTGCCCCCCATCCCCCGCCGGAGCAGCGCCAGTGCCCCAGCTCCCGCCGTCTCCACTGTCGCGGAGGAAACGCAGCCGCTCACGCTGCTGGAACGAATCGCCAAAGCATTGGAGCGCGGCCAGCAGAAAAAGCTGCTCCAGCTCTGCCAGCAGGCGCTGGACGAGGGCCACGATTCCCAGGAGATCCTCTCCGCCGGTCTGGTGCAAGGCATGACGGAGCTGGGCGAGGCATTCTCCGCCAACCGGGTGTTCGTACCGGAAATGCTCATCGCCGCCCGCTGCATGACCGCCGCCACTGCCCTGCTCCACCCCTCTAT
>USIZ01000280.1 GCA_900554855.1 uncultured Eubacteriales bacterium
AAGCCCGCACCGATTTGATAATCACCGGAAGCATCCGCTCAAAGACGGGGTTTTTGCTCATGCGGCACAGGAAGGTGTGGAAGGCAATGTCCTTGGCGGTGATGGCCTGGATCACCTCCGGGGTGGTTTTCTTTCCCTGCAGCTGCGCATCCAGCTCGTCGATATCCTCGGCTAACTGCTTCAGGAGCACCAGCTCTTCCGCATCGCCACGCTGGGCGGCAAGACGACAAACAGAAGGCTCCAGGATCTGTCGAGCCTCAAACAGATAGGTGTTCAAATCATCACTGGCGATAAAGCGTAGCCCCAAAGGATCGTCAGACAGGCCCGGCACGGCGCTGACAAAAGTGCCGCAGCCACGGCGGATTTCCAGAACATCCCGAGACACCAGCGTTTTGATTGCTTCCCGGATGGTGATGCGGCTGACGTCAAAGGTCTGCATCAGCTCCTGCTCTGGGGGGATCTGACTGCCGACCTGCCAGTTGCCGCAGATAATCTGATTTTCAATTTTGTTTGCCACGATGGCAGAGAGCGTTTTATTAGAAGACATGGGTAATGGCTCCGTTCTCTGATCCTTTCCAGGATTGAATTTGGTGCGGGAATTTATGTGAGATCCCTATAAAAAGTCTTTGAATATAGTATAAATGGTTCGCAGGCAAATGTCAACGCTGAACGTAGAACGTCATACGTATGATATTGATTGTGACTTTTCGACAAAAAAGGCCGCTTCAGTTTATGAAAGGTTCCATCTTGTAAAATCGTAAACAATCTGTTAAGCTTTACACATAAGACATATGACGAGTGTCATATGATGAATTATATTTTGGAGGAGAGACTATGGACATTCTGTACGTGATTCTCACAGCGCTCCTGGTTGTCGCTGCCGTAACCATGATCCTGAAAAAGGTCGATACTCGGTTGACCTTCCTGTTTTTGGGCGTCATCGGTCTGGCTGCCGCTACCATCGTCACCGGCCAATCTGTGCTGGGTGACTCCACCACCGGCAATGTATGGCTGGACATTTTTGATGTGATCCGCGCCAAATTTGTCAGCACCATTTCCGGCACCGGTATCCGCCTGATGATGATCGGCGGCTACGTCATGCTGATGAACCACACCAAAGCGGCTGATGTGCTGGCCCTTGGCGCCAGCAAACTGCTGAAACCCATTAAGAACCCCTACATCGTGCTGGCTCTGGTTTACATGATCGGCGCTGTGCTAAAGATTTTTATCACCAGCCAGATCGCCCTTGGCCTGCTGTTTATGGCTACCATGTTCCCCATCCTGACCCGGCTGGGCGTCAGCAAACTCAGCGCGGCGGCTGCCTGCGTGGCCATCGGCGGTATGGACCTTGGCCCCAACGACTCCACCGGCATCTTTGCCGCCACCGAGATCCTAAACTGCACCCCTATGGATTGGTTTACCAACTACGAGCTGATCATTGGACCGGTGATCATCGTCTGCGTCGGCATTTTCATGGGTATCTGGTTCCAGTATATGGATAAGAAGGAGTTCGGCGGTCTGGTGATCCCCGAAGAAGCCAAGGAGGACATGAAGATCTCTGACCTCGGTGTGCCCGCCTTCTACGGCGTCTTCCCCCTGATCCCCCTGACGCTGGTAGTCGTGTTCAGCTTTGTGGACGGCATAAAGATGGACGTTATCACCGCCCACATCATCTGCTTCTTCCTGTTCTTCATCGTGGACCTAATCGTAAAAAAGGACATGAACCGCCTGCAGGATAACCTGAAAAAGCTGTGGGTCTGGATGGGCAACTACTTCAACAACATCATCGTTCTGATTTCTGTCGCCTCTGTTTTTGCCGAAGCCATCAAGAAACTGAAGGGCATCGACGTTCTGTGCGGCATGCTGTCCCACATCGGCGGCGCCGTGATCATCGTGGCCATTGCGATGGCCGCCATCCAGATCGGCACCGCGCTGCTCACCGGCTCTTCCAACGCTCCCTGGTACGCTTTCGGTTCGATGGGTGCGGATATGGCCGCAACGCTTGGCGTACACAACGGTCTGCTGCTGGTGCCCATGCATCTGACCGGCGGCCTGTCCCGCTGCTTCTCTCCCTTCTGCGGCGCGATGATTGCCGTGTCCGGCATGGTGGAGACAGAGCCGATGGCCCTGTGCAAGCGCAACGCCGTTCCCATGCTGTTCGGCGTGCTGGTCTGCTTTATCGCAACCTTTGTTGTATTCGGACTTTGATTTTTACTCTGTTTTTTGAGGTGAAATGCTATGAGACACAATTTTGACGAGATCATCAACCGGCGAGTCTCCGAGTGCAAGAAGTACGAGGCTGCCTGCTATCCAGAGGACGTGCTCCCGATGTGGATCGCGGATACGGACTTTGCCGTACCGGCAGAAATTTCCGAGGCCATCCAGCAGCGGGCAAAGCACCCCTGCTTCGGCTATCCCATTGAGTCCTTTGAGTTTGAAGAGGCGGCAGCGCGCTGGGAGCGCGTCCGCTTTGGCTGGAACGTGGACCCTCACTGGGTCAAGTACGCCAACGGTGTTCTTCCGTTCTTGATGTACGC
>USIZ01000281.1 GCA_900554855.1 uncultured Eubacteriales bacterium
GATGGATAAGATCAAGGCCGCTAAGAAGATGAGCGAGATTACTGAGGATGACGCCAAGGATTACGAGAAGAAGCTGCAGGACGTCACCGATAAATACGTCAAGAAGCTGGATGAACTGGCCGCCGAGAAGGAGAAGGAGCTGATGAGCGTCTGATCCCGCTGCCTGGCAGGAGGAGAGGATACGCTTTTCGCGTTCAGCTGACCTGAATACAACCGAACGTGCCCGCAACAGGGGACAGAAAAAGGCAAAGCGGAGCACTGGTCAAACAGTGCCTCCGCTTGCTTTAATGTTGTACGAGGTACGAAATAACCCGGCCGCACAGGCGGCAGAAGGAATTAAAATGGGACTGTTTTCACGAAAAAAAACCGCGCAGCCGGGCGAGGTGGATTTTGACCACATCCCGGAGCATATTGCGATCATCATGGACGGAAACGGCCGCTGGGCCAAGCGCCGGGGAATGCCCCGCACCGTGGGGCATTCTGCCGGAGCGGAGACCTTCCGCACCATCGGAAACTACTGCAAGGAGATCGGCGTCAAATATCTGACGGTCTACGCCTTCTCAACGGAGAACTGGCGGCGGCCTAAAGAAGAAGTGGACGCGATCATGGGCCTGCTGGAAAAATACCTGAACGAGGTTATCCGGGATGCCCGGAAAAACGGCATCCGCCTGAAGTTTCTCGGCGACCTGACACCGATCAGTCCGGAATTGCGCACGCTATGCCATGAGGCCGAGGAGGCCACGGCGGAATTTGAGACCTGTCAGAGCAATATCTGCCTGAACTATGGCGGTCGGGACGAGATCGTTCACGCGGTTCGCGCCTGCGCGGCGGAGGGGATGGATCTGAGCGCGGTCACGGAGGAGGACATCTCTGCCCACCTCTATTCCGCCGGCATCCCCGACCCGGACCTAGTGATCCGCCCCAGCGGCGAGATCCGTATTTCCAACTTTCTGCTCTGGCAGAGCGCTTATTCCGAGTTTTATTTTACAGACGTTTTGTGGCCGGACTTCACCAAAGAAGAGCTGCTGAAGGCGATTGCCGTGTTTCAGCATCGTTCCCGCCGCTTTGGAGGAGTGTAATTTATGGTCAAACGTGTTCTGGTCGGCGTCATCTTTGTGCCGCTTATTATTGCGCTCATTCTCTTTGCCCCTGCATGGGCCTTCGCCTGCTTTGCGGCGCTCATCACCAGCTTTGCCTCGTGGGAGCTGCTGCACGCAGTGGCAAAGCTGCCCACAAGACTGTATGTCTATACCTCTCTGGCGGCGGCTGTCCTGCCCTTCGGCTTTCTGGCGGGCCGGTATGCCGGTGTATTGACGCTGGGTTTTACGGCACTGGCGCTGTTTGTTATCCTGTTTGTCGAGGCGATCTTTGCCTACGATAAAAACAAGGAGAAGGCCATTCGCTACGAGAATGTGATGAAAAGCCTGTTTGCGGGCATCTTCATGCCGGCTTTCCTGTCCTCACTGGTGATCCTGCGGGAGTGTGGCCGCGCCCATGTGCTCTATACCATCGGTTTGACCTTTATCACCGATGCGGGCGCCTACTTCGCGGGGGTGCTCTTCGGCCGTCACAAGGGGATCACGCAGGTCAGTCCGCATAAATCGCTGGAGGGCTATATCGGCGGCCTTTTGATCGGCATGGTGTTCTCTCTGGTCTACGGCCTGGTGCTCCACATGGGCTGGCAGATGGAAGTGCACTACCTTGCGCTGGCCATTTACGGCCTTGTGGGCGCGCTGGTCACAGAGATCGGCGATCTGTCTTTTTCCCTCATCAAGCGGGAGTGCGGCATCAAGGACTATGGCAAGCTGCTGCCCGGTCACGGCGGTATGATGGATCGTTTTGACAGCATGGTGTTCTGCGCACCGGTCATTATGCTGTTTTACCACTGCTTCCCGGGCTTCTGAGCCTGTCGGGAGCGGTACAGGTTGGAGGGTTCAACTATGAGTCAGATCATTTCCGTTCTGGGTTCTACCGGCTCCATCGGCACCCAGACGCTGGATGTGGCCGCCCAGTGCGGCTTTCAGGTGGCGGCGATCACCGCAAACCGCAGCATTGACAAGCTGGAGGAGCAGGCCCGCCGGTTCCATCCGGAGCTGGTGGCAGCCTATGACGAATCTGCGGCGGCGGAGCTTCGCATCCGATTGGCGGATACCGGTATTCGCGTGGCCTCCGGTATGGAGGGCCTGATCGAAGCGGCCACGCTTTCCGGTGCGGATACCGTCGTGACCGCCGTCATGGGTATGATCGGTCTGCGCCCCACGCTGGCCGCCATTGACGCCCACAAACGTATTGCGCTGGCCAATAAGGAGACGCTGGTCTGCGCCGGTGAGTTGGTCATGGCCCGGGCGGCGCAGGAAGGGGTGGAGATCGTTCCGGTGGATTCGGAGCATTCCGCCATCTTCCAGTGCCTGCAAGGCTGCGCCGACAGGGGAGAGGTCAAGCGCCTGATCCTGACGGCATCCGGCGGCCCGTTCTTCGGCTGGAGTCGGGAGCGGCTTCAAAGCGTCACCAAGGCGGA
>USIZ01000282.1 GCA_900554855.1 uncultured Eubacteriales bacterium
TTCCGATCTCCATGGGCATCCGCCCCATCATGTCCTTCCTGAATGGTGACTCCAAGGTGCTGGCCAAGCCCCGGGGCGACAAAAATGTGGTGTCCGGCATCGTCAAGATGATGACGGCCGAGATGGAGCCCGGCTCTCCTTATCTGGTCATTCACGCCGCAAACTCCGAGCACAATGCGGAGATCTCCAAAGCCTGCCAGGAGGCGGTGGGCTATGCGCCCGCTGAAGAATTCCTGATCGGCGGCGTCATCGCCATCAATGCCGGTACCAATCTGGTGGGCGTGGTCTTCCGTGCGAAAGATCCGATTTTCTGAACGGGGAAGAGGTAAGGCACAATGGATACAGTGTCTGAAATCTTAAAGGAACTCAGCAGTCTGGCCTCTACCAAACTGCTGATTGCCGTGGTCACGGCCATTTTGGTGGTGATTTTGGGCAAGCTGGCGATCAGACTGTTGAATCGCACGGTGAAAAAGCTGAAGATCGATCCCACTTTGCACAAATTCCTGATGGCGATCTGCCGCGTTGTCATTTACTTGGTAGCGATTATGATCGTGGCAGGTTCGCTGGGCTTTGAGATGTCCTCGCTGGTGGCGCTGGCCAGCGTGGTCTCTGCGGCCTTTGCGCTGGCTGCATCCGGGATGTTGTCCAATCTGTTCGGCGGTATTCTGCTTCTGCTCACCAAGCCCTTCGGCGTGGGCGATTATATCGCCGTCTCAGGGGAAGAGGGCCGTGTGCTGGAGATCGGCATTCTGAATACCAAGATCAATACGATGGACAATAAGCGTGTCACCATGACCAACAGTTCCATTGCGTCGGCCACGATCGTAAACTACTCCCTCGAAGGCAAGCGACGGGTAGACCACACCGTTACCGTGGGTTATGCGAATGACATCGAGAAGGTGAAGTCCTGCCTGCGCAGGACGGCGGAGGAGCATCCGCTGGTGGTGGATAAGGACAATATCTTTGTCCGGGTGTCCGCCTACAATGATTACAATATCGCCTTTGCATTCCGCATGTGGTGCAAGACCGAGGACTATTGGACGGTCTACCACGACATGCTGGAGCAGCTCAAGAAAAATTTTGATGCGGAAGGCATCACGATGGCATTTCCCACCTATACGATCCTCACTCCAGAGAAATAATAGAAAGGCTGGCACAGATCTTAATCTGTGTCAGCCTTTTTCGTATCCGATCAGCCGCCGCATATCCTCGGGCAGCCCGATCTCAAAGGAGAGCGGAAGGCCGGTGATAGGGTGCCGGAATTTTAGGGAACAGGCGTGGAGCGCTGCCCGATGGATCAAGGCAGGCGCCTCCGTCCCGTAGAGAAAATCGCCGGTCAAAGGGTGGCCGATATGCGCCATATGCACCCGGATCTGATGGGTGCGCCCGGTCTCCGGCACGAGTTGTACGAGACTGCGGCCGTGAAAGCCTGCAATGAGATTGTAGTTCGTGACCGCCGCCTTTCCGTCCGGTCGGACTTCCCGCGCCAGTACGGAGCCGTCTTTTCGACCGATCGGGGCGTCGATCCGTCCGCAGAGCGGGGAGGGGAGACCTTCACAGATGGCGAGGTATTCCTTTTTCATCCGCCCTTCGGCAGCCAGTGAGCCCAGGCGTTCGGCGGCATAGGCGTGCTTGGCCACGCACATCAGACCGCTGGTGCTTCGATCCAGCCGATTTACCGGGCGAAAGAGATGCTGTTCCCCCTCCTGGGCATAGTGCCCCATCAGCAGGTTGCCCAGCGTGTCGCCGTGGTGGCCCGGCCCCGGGTGGACGGCCATTCCGGCGGGTTTGTCCACAATGAGCAGATGAGTGTCCTCGTAAAGCAGGTGCAGTCTGCCGGTTACCGGCTCGATCTCCGAGGGGGGATCCTCGGGCAGAACAATGGACAGTCGCTCCGCGCTGCCGGGAGTTTGGTAGAGGGGAGAGACCAGACCATCCAGCCGGACGCAGCCGCGTTCCCGCACACTTTTCAGCCCCAGTGCGGAAAAGCCGAGGCCCTGACGCAGCACCCGATTCAGGGGCAGCGTGCGCCACTCAGGGGGGATAAGATAATGCAGTTCGGTCACATTCAGCCCTCCTTTTGTTATCGTTATAGCATATTCTCAGAAGAGCGGTCAAGGGGAACGTGGTCGCATGAGTGCGGAAGAGATGAAAAAGGTCGGGCAGGATCGGCGCAAATCGACCAAAACAGAGAATTTATAAAATGTTTGCCTTTTGCCAGGGCGAACTGTGCTATACTAGGAGAAACAAACGCCAGAGACTCAGGAGGTTAACATGGCTCTCTTTCGCAGAAAAGCTGACCCGGACGCGCCGCGGCTGGGCATCTATATCCACATTCCGTTTTGCGTGCGCAAGTGCGACTATTGCGACTTTTACTCCGTTCCCGGTCGGGACGGCCGGATGGATGAGTACCTTCATGCGTTGGAGGTGCATATTGCGGAGAGCGCGCCGCAGGCGGAGCTCTATACGGTCAATACGATTTATTTCGGCGGCGGGACTCCCACATTT
>USIZ01000283.1 GCA_900554855.1 uncultured Eubacteriales bacterium
GACGTGTGTCTTCCGATCTTATATGCCCTACGATTTGGTGCTGCACGCTGCCGCCAGCCAGCCCTACCACACCTACTGCACCGTGTGGGACAGCAAGTATGCCGAGGACTGCGAGCACTTCGCCACCCATGGCTGCAGCCGTCTGTATCCCCATGTCAACGGCACCAACCCGGTGTTCCCCATGGACTATGTGCAGGCAATGAACGCCGACCTGCAGGATCAGGGCTACATCGTGGAGGCCGACACCATCGAGGAGCTGGCCGACAAGCTGGGTCTGCCGAAGGAGACCTTTACCGCTACGGTGGACCATTACAATGAGCTGGCCGCCAAGGGCGAGGATGAGGACTACGGCAAGGAGAACTACCGCCTCTCCACCCTGAGCGAGGCACCCTTCTACGGCGTCCGTCAGGCCGGCGGCTATCTGATCTGCACCATCGACGGCATCCAGATCGACGACAATATGCACGCCATTGATCAGGACTTCAAGGCCATTCCCGGTCTGTATGTCATTGGTGACATGAGCGGCAACTACTTCTCCGGCAGCTATCCCAGCCTGATGGCAGGTGCCGCCGCAGGCCGCAGTGCCACCTTCGGCCGCCTTGCCGGTCAGAACGCTGCCGCAGGCATCTGATTACAACGTTTTCCTTCTCTTCTAATTATATCTGCACCTGAAAAAGCCGCTCCGGGTCTAGCCGGGGCGGCTTTTCTGATGAATGCGGAGAAGAAAATGTATTCTCAGGCGTGAAAACCGCTCACTGCCCTTCTTTTCCGTTCGGATGCTCGTCCTTCTCCAGAACAAGATCCATGAGGTATTCAAAGGTGATAAGCACGCGCGCATAGAAATAGTTGGCGGTAAGGTTCCGGTCGTCCAGCATCTGGTCGTCCAGCAGCACAAAGGCAGGGTCTGCACAGCGGGCGATGGGAGAATTGTCGGCACCCACAAAGGCAATGATGCTCCGGTGCTGTGCAAAGGAATCCTGTACCGGCTTCAGGATGGTGCCAGTCTGTCCACTCTTGCTGATGGCAATGACCAGCCCGGCATTCAGTGCACCGCTTTCGTAGACCTCATAGCTGTTGGAGCCGATGGCGCAGTAGCCCAGAACCAGCAGCTTCCGCACCATAAATTCCTGCAAAGGGGCACAGAAGCCGGTGCCTGTCACAAGGATGGGCTTTTGCCGGTTGGCGTGGAGCAGCTCCACAAAGCGGTGTATTTTTTCTTCTGGGATACCCCCGATAAAGGCGGTGATGTCGGAGGCGTGGTTTTTGTTGTCGATCTCGTTCTGGATCAGAAAACCGATGCGGTAGATCATATCGGTGTAGCCGGTATAGCCCATCTTTTTGCTCAGCCGGATCACGGCCGCCGGGGAGGTATAATTCTGCGCTGCAAACTCTCGCACGCTGCACTGACCGCCGTTTTTTGCGGTTTCCAGCACCGCCTGCAAAAGCAGCTGCTCGTTGGCATTCAGATGGTGCTGATCTGCCAGTTTGTAAAGGTCGTGTTTCATATTTTACTCCGATTTTCGAATCAAAGAACGGCTTGATTCTATAAAGTATACGCTGAATCGCGTATTTTGTCAATAAACATTTCGATGTATCCAACATGAAAGCGAAACATGTTTCAGCTTTTGCGAACAAGTTCAAAAAAAGTCCAATTCGGTAGATTTTTTTGTGCAGAGTGATATAATCAAGCCATCGAAACGGTAAGGTGCACCCCCGAAACGAAGAGACAATTTGAAAAGAGAGATTCATGGAACGTTAGGAGAACACCAATGAAACAAAAAGTTATGGATGCTATGCAGAGCTTTTCCAGAGCTCTGATGGGCCCCGTTCTGTTCCTGCCCATTGCGGGTATGCTGCAGGCGATTTCTGCGGTTATGAGCAACACGGCACTGGTGACAGAGGGCGGTGTTGTCTGGACCCTCGGCAAATTCATCAATGGCGGCGTTGGCGCAGTCATTGGCAATCTGGGTGTCCTGTTCTGCGTGGGCATCGCAATGAGCCTTGCCAAAAAGCGCAAGGCAGATGCGGCATTTCTGGCACTGGTCAGCTATCTGGTCTGGCTGGCAGCCAATTCCCGCTGGCTGGATGTGGCAGGACTGACCATCGCCGGTGATACGGCAAGCGCTTTGTACGGCACCGGTCAGACCATCTGCCTCGGCTATCACGTTACCGACATGGGCGTATTTCTGGGCATGATCCTTGGCGTGGTGGTGGCGCTGGTCCACAACCGCTTCATCGACACCGAGTTTGAAGGTGCCATGGCCATGTACTTCAACAGCAAGTTCGTCTTTGTGGTGCTGCTGCCCATCGTTCTGGTCATGGCGGTGGTTGCCAGCTACGTCTGGCCTGTGGCTGCGGCGGGTATCAACGCCCTGACCGGTGTCATGGCAAGTGCAGGCGCGTTCGGCGTGTTCCTGTACGGCTTCTTGAACCGCGTGCTGATCCCCACGGGTCTGCATCATCTGGTCTGGTCGCCCTTCCTCTACTCCGCACTGGGCGACAGCAT
>USIZ01000284.1 GCA_900554855.1 uncultured Eubacteriales bacterium
TTCACCCGCCGCTCCTGAAAATAGCGCTGGGCCTTCTTCGTGTCAAAGCATTTGTTCTTGCCATAGATTTGAATGTTCATTCTTGGGACTCCCCCGCGTGAATGGCGGCGTACTTGGCCTGCACTTCCTTCATTTTGCCGCAGCTCATTCTGCCCTCGGGGCAGCGGCCAGTGACCACGCAACTGGGGCCGCTCTGGGCGAACAGGTTGGGCGCCACGGCGTATACCAGCCGGTACATCTCCTCCGCCAGCGCCCGGATCTCCCACTGTGCCCGGTTGCAGCAGCGGATGGCAAAGAAATTGTTCAGGCTGCGGGCGTTCATGGTGACCACCATCTTAGTCTCGCAGGCGTTGGGCAGCACAAAGCGGGCATCCTCGTTGGCCTGCTTCTCCGCCTTGCTGCGGGCCTCCTTCTCGCTGAAGCCCTGGGTGAGGAACTCCGCCTCATGCTTCTTCGTCAGCGACTCGGCAATAGCCAGATAGTGAGCTCCCTCCTCCCGCATGGCCTTCAGGAACAGTTCCTTGGACGCGGGATCGGCCTCCACCTCCGGCGGGATCACAAACCGGAAGTCGTCCAGCCGGACATAGCGCTGGCTCTGGACGGAATAGGAGGCAATGCGGTGGCGGGTGATCTGCGCCAGCAGCGCCCGGGACACACCCTCGATGGCAAAGGTAAAGCTGGCGTGCTCCGTGGGACTGGCATGACCCAGATTGGACAGCATCTTGAGGAATTTTGCACTCTTCTCCGGAGTCAGATCCTCCATCAGCTTATCCACCCCCACGGCGGAATAACACAGCTTGGCCGCTGCGGCCACCACCCGCTCCGGTTCCGGGGTGTGGGCGATCAGATCAACTTTCAGCATTGTAACTTCCTCCTGCATCAACTATAATAATTGAAGTAAATTTTATCATATCCCGCGAGGTAACACAAGAATGGAACTGAAACAAGCGCTGGGCAACACCTGGTACCTGGACGACTGGCAGCTCATCCCCCTCTACAAGCTGGACGCACACCGCTGTATCCTGCTGGACTCCGGCCTTTACGAACAGCGGCAGGAGATCGAGGACACCTTACAGAGCGCCGGCCTCACCCCGGTGGGTATTCTCGGCACCCACGCCCACAACGACCACTCCTCCAACCACCACTATTTTCAGCAGAAATACCATCTGCCTGTGGTGCTGCCTCTGGGTGAGGCGGCAGTGTGCTGCACGGCGGAAAACCTGAAAAGTCTTTTTTTCATGGACTCCATGCAGGCGCTGCTCTCCAACGAGCGGGTAAGCCACATGGTCGTGCAGGCGGACCGCGTCATTCTGCCCCGGGAGAATGAGATCGACTTCTGCGGTGCAAAGTTCGGTATCGTCCACACCCCCGGCCACTCAGCCGATCACATCGCCATCCGCACCCCGGACGACGTGCTCTATCTGGGGGACGCCCTGCTCACCGGAACCGAACTGGACAGTGCCCGTTTCCCCTATCATTTCTGCTTCCGGCAAGCCATTGAGACCATGAGGGCGCTGAAAAGCATTCCCGCAAAGCGCTACCTGGCCGCCCACAAGGGGGTCTATGAGACACTGGACGATCTGCCCGAGCGCAACATCCAACTGATTGAAAGCCGGGCGGAGCGTATTTTAAAGCTCATTGACCGCCCGCTCAACCTGAGTGAGCTCAGTCTGCGCGTCTGCTCCGACTTTCACTTGCGCTCCCGCGTCCGGGGCGCTGTGGCTCTCTATGAGCGCAATATCCGCTGTTATCTGGAGTTCCTGCTGGATACCGGCCGACTGGAGTCCGTCCCCAAGGACGGCATTTTCTATTATCGGCCAAAGGTCTGAGCGCTCCCGCTACCCCTTGCGAATTTCGCCCAGAGGGCGAAGAAGTCTGTCCTGAGGCGCCCTCGGGGTGCATCCCCTTGCAGAAACGGGCTGGCCCCTGTGGTGCCAGCCCGTTTTGAAAACTTATTTCCCCACACAGAACCGCTCAAAGATGCGGTTGGTCACATCGTCCTTGACCACCCGGCCTG
This sequence comes from uncultured Eubacteriales bacterium, assembly GCA_900554855.1. Lineage (GTDB taxonomy): Bacteria > Bacillota > Clostridia > Oscillospirales > Oscillospiraceae > UMGS1766. The sequence goes on from USIZ01000284.1 coordinate 2,018, forward strand.
TGACCTCACCCAGCGCATCCAGCGCCAGCTCCACATCGGACAGAGTGGCGTCCGGGGTCATGCCCCGCTCCATGCCCTCAAACACCGCCCGAAGGCATTCCGAGGCCCGCTGCACCGCCTCAGCCTGGCGGCGGGAGGTCAGCAGCTCACCGCTGTCGCCGCCGCCCTCCGGGAAGCGGCGTGCGATCTCCCGTTCCAGCGCATCCAGTCCCTCCCCGGTGAGGGAGGACAGGGCGAGCACACCGGGGATGTCCGGCAGTGTAAACGTAGGCCGATCCGCTTTGGTGGCCAGCACGATGGTCTGAGGTACAGACTGTGCCAGCTTCAGGATGGCGTTGTCTTCCGCGGTAAGCGGCCCAGAGCCGTCCACCAGCACCAGTCCCAGCTCAGCCCGCTCCAGCGCCGCCCGGGAGCGCTCCACGCCGATGCGCTCCACCGTATCCTCGGTGTCCCGCAGGCCGGCCGTGTCGATGAGCCGCA
>USIZ01000285.1 GCA_900554855.1 uncultured Eubacteriales bacterium
CCTGCTCCCGGGCCCGCTTCAGGCCCTCGGTCTGGCGCTGAGCCAACTCCGCCCGCCGAAGCTGAGCGTCGTCTTCAATGATGCTTAGAATTTGATCTGCCAGCTCACAATCCCCGCACAGTACGCGGATGCGCTGCTCATTCTCGGGTAACATGGTCTGCGTGGAGCCTCCTCAGCTGCGGCTCCAATGAACGCCCTCTTTGGTGTCCACCAGCGTGATGCCCATGTTCGTCAACTCATCGCGGATACGGTCGGCCTCAGCCCAGTTTTTCTCCTTCCGGGCCTGCTGACGTCGGAGCACCAGCGCGTCGATCTCCGGGTCGCCCTCGCCGAACACGGCCTCGGTCTGACCCGCTGCGACCTTGGGCTTGGCGGCGCGCGCCTTCTCGGCTGCGGTCAGCAGCCCCAGCCCCAGCACGGAGTCAATCTCGCTCAGCATAGCCAGCTTGGTGCTGTCGCTGGTCTTGGCCTTGAGCACATCATAGAGAGAGGTCACAGCCAGTGCGGTGTTCAGATCGTTGTCCAGCGCGGCCTTGAACTTCTCCCGCAGCGCAGTCTCCGCCTCGGTATCCACAGGGGCGGCATCCTTGGGATCCAGCGCGGCGATCTTATCCACCAGCTTGCGGTAGGCCTTGGCCGCGTTGTCCAGATTCTCATAGGAGAACACCAGCGTCTTGCGGTAGTGACTCTGTAGGCAGAACAGGCGGTAGATCAACGGATCATAGCCCTTTTCCTCCAGCAGGGAGACCGTCAGGAACTCACCGCTGGACTTGGACATCTTGCCGTGGTTGGTGTTCAGGTGGTGGACGTGGAACCAGTAGTTGCACCATTTATGGCCCAGATAGGCCTCACTCTGAGCGATCTCATTGGTATGATGCGGGAATGCGTTGTCGATGCCGCCGCAGTGGATATCCAGATACTCGCCCAGGTACTTCATGCTGATGCAGGAGCACTCAATGTGCCAGCCGGGATAGCCAACGCCCCAGGGGGAGTCCCATTTCAGCGCCTGATCCTCAAACTTGGATTTGGTGAACCAAAGCACAAAATCCGCCTTATTACGCTTGTTTGCATCGGCCTCCACGTCTTCCCGGACACCTACGGCCAGATCCTCCTGGTCGAAATCCTGGAACACATAGTAACGCTCCAGCTTGCTGGTATCAAAGTAGACATTGCCGCCGGCGATATAGGCGTAACCGGTATCCAGCAGCTTGGTGATGACCTTGATGAAGTCGTCAATGCAGCCAGTGGCGGGCTGCACCACGTCAGGGGTCTTGATGTTCAGTTTCGCGCAGTCGGCAAAGAAGGCGTCGGTATAGAACTTGGCGATCTCCATGACCGTCTTGTGCTCCCGCTTGGCGCCTTTGAGCATCTTATCCTCGCCGGTGTCGGCGTCGCTGGACAGGTGGCCCACGTCGGTAATGTTCATCACACGCGTCACATCATAGCCGGTGTAACGCAGGTACTTCTCCAGCACATCCTCCATGATATAGCTGCGCAGATTGCCGATATGCGCAAAGTGATAAACGGTGGGGCCGCAGGTATACATCTTCACCTTACCCGGCTCATTGGGGACAAACTCCTCCTTGCGGTGGGACAGAGAATTATACAGTTTCATGGTCTTTTCTCCTTCAAAATGTTGTTCGTTCTATTGGAATGTTCCGGACTGTTCACTTTTCCATCAGCTGCCGTTCCAGTGCGTCCATACGCTCCTGAAGGGTCTGGACAGCCCGATCCATCGGGTCGATCACATCGTGGATCTGATCCACATTGTCGGCGTAGTGAACCTTCTGGTCGCCGATGCGCACCACCTTGCCGGGCACGCCCACCACGGTGGCATTTTCCGGCACCTCGGACAGCACAACGGAGTTGGCCGCCACGCGGGCGCCGTCCCCCACCTTGAAGGGACCCAGCACCTTGGCTCCGCAGCCGATCAGCACATTGTTGCCGATCGTCGGGTGGCGCTTGCCCTTGTCCTTGCCGGTGCCGCCCAGCGTAACGCCGTGGTAAAGCAGGACATCGTCGCCGATCTCGGCAGTCTCACCGATGACAATGCCCATGCCGTGGTCGATCACAAAGCGTCGACCGATCTTAGCCCCGGGGTGGATCTCAATACCGGTGCGCTTCCGGTTCCACTGGGACTCAAGCCGCGCCAGAAAGAACAGCTTATGCTCATAGAAAAAATGCGCGATCCGATGCCGGATGATGGCGTGGACGCCAGGATAGAGCAGGAAGATCTCCAGCTTGCTCCGAGCCGCCGGATCTCGGGCCTGGTAGGCCGCCAGAAGTTCAGTTAAACGGTTGGCCATGGGATTTGATCGCTCCTTATCATCGAAAGCGGACGCGGACAAAAAGAAAACCGCCTCCTGCCAAAGGCAAGAGGCGGTAAATGTCCATTTAAAACCGCGGTTCCACTCTCATTTCTCACTCAAAGGCCGGTAACGGGGCCAGCCGTGGGGCATCCATATCCCCCGCGCTCCCGGACACACATTCCCC
>USIZ01000286.1 GCA_900554855.1 uncultured Eubacteriales bacterium
AGGTGAGCAGATAGGGGCTGATGTTCATGCCCAGCAGGCCGCCCAGCAGTGCCTGGAAGGCGGCGGTGCTCTGTGCCACCGCGCCAAAGCCGGAGATGAAGCCCAGCATGACGGCCAGCGGGATGATGGAAACAGTGCCGCGGGAGAGATCCTTCAGGATGGTGGCTCGGTTCATGTACTTGAAGTTGATGACGAATGCCCACAGGGCGGCCAGCAGCTGAGCCATGATGACGGCCTGAGTGGCGTCAAAGCCGATGCTCTTGACCATGGAGAACAGGAAGCACAGGCCGAACAACAGGATGATGGTCACAATAGCAGTCCAGAAAGGCGGAACCTTCTTTTCGCTCTGCTCCCCATTCATGGGAGGGCCAGCAACAGCGGAGGTCTCCTCAAAGCCTGCGCCCTGCTTGGCGTAGCTGCGCATCATCCAGTAGACATAGCCCAGACCCAGTGCCGTGGCCAGAATGAAGGCCACGATGCCCAGCAGGCCGCCAGCATAGATGTTCGTGCCCAGGATCATGGCGGGCATCAGGTTCGGGGTAACAGACGTGCCGGGCAGGCAGTAAGTCACGGCGTTGTAGCCGACCATCATGGCGATCAGGCCGGTATTGCGGGGCAGGTTTGCCTTGCGCAGCAGGCCAAGCGCCAGCGGAGCGACGATGAACTGATAGGAGCCGACGCCCAGGAAGCACAGCAGGCCGGTCATTACAAAGACGACGATGGGAATGGACTTTTCGCCCAGCAGGCGGATGATACCGGCGGCCAGAGAATCCGTCGTGCCGGTGATCTCGAGGACAGCGGCCAGCAGACCACCGACAACGATCAGCAGAAGAACATTGCTCATAAAGCCGACGGCCTGACCAATGAATGTCTCAAAGATCGCCGTGAATGGGCCGCCATCGCAGGTGAAGCCGACGATGACCGCCGCCACCAGCGACGCCAGAATGGGTGACAGGCCTTTATAGGCCAGAAGGATAAACACTGCGATGCCGAGGATGATCGCAATGCCGGATGCCGCGATACTTGTCGTTTTTTTTCCTCCCTCAAACAGGTTTCGTGATTTTATCTCTGTTTTCATTTCTCAAGAAGCGCTTCTTTGTATGTTTTTGTTATATCATCCACTGCACTCCTTGACAAGCAACGCTTTCAGGCCTCCTTGTAAACAAAAAGATTGACAAGCGACGCTTGCCAATCTTTTTTCCTTGATTCAGTTCGCTTCCTGCATGAAACGGAGAAAATCCAATATCTGAGGCCGCTGTTCTGCCCGCCGCCAGACGCACACGATGTCCTGAAAACGGTCAATGGGATAGGTCGTGATGCTGGGATAATGGACAAAGCGCTCCATGTCGGTGCAGATGGTGATGCCCCGCCCGGTCTCCACCATGGTCTGTACAGACTCACGGTTGGAGAGCACCCGCACGTCGCTGAAGTTCAGGCCGCAGGCTGCAAACTCCCGCAGGAACTCCGCCCTGGCCTGTTCGCTGGGCCGCATCCCCTCCGCAAGGAAGCAGGGCTCGTGCTCAAAATCCTTGGCCGATGCACCGGGATGGGCGAGGGGGTAGCTGCTGCGCACGGCGATGACGCCCCGGGTGCGGGCAAAAACGAAGCTGTCCAGCAGTGCCGCGTCGGGAAAATGCTTAAGAGCCTTGCCGAAGCCCAGCACAATGTCGTATTTTCCTTCTACAAGCCGGCTCAGCAGCTCATGCGCCTCCCGGCGCTCCCACACCACATCGAAAGCCCGCCCCTGTTCACGGCTGTGTTCCACCTTCTCCAGTACCCGGTCGCCTAGGTCGGTGGCGTAGAGACAGCCAATGCGGATGGTCTCGCCCTCCCGGCGGAGGATAGATTCCGCCTTCCGCTGCACCTCCTCCCACTGCCGGAGTGCGTCATTGAAGAAGCGGATGTATAGCTCGCCCACCGGTGTGGGTATGACTTTCGCCGTGGTGCGGTCAAAGAGCTTTGCGCCAAGCTCCCGTTCCAGCGCGGCGATCTGCTGGCTCACCGCCTGCCGAGTCATATATAGTTCCTCCGCCGCTTTTGTAAAGCTGCCATACCGCGCCGAAGCCAACAGACAGCGCACAGAAACATCGCTGGGCATACCGATCCCTCCCGGTTATTTTCATTTGAAGCTATTTTACCCTATTTCTGTGTTCGGCGCAATCGATGTTGATACCTCTAAGTGGCACAATTCACCGCTTCTGTGTCACACCGTAGCGGCCTGTGTGGACTCATGGGAGAGGGACAGGATACCTGCCCCTCTCCGGCGTTTGCGGGCGGAATTCCGCTGTGTGGCGGCTGTCACCGCCGCCAGTTTGCAGATTGGCACCGCCCCACAGCCGGGAGTAAGGTATTGGGATAAGGGAGAAGGTGGCTTGGCAGCGATATCCATGGCTTTTCAGTGCTTACTGGAAGCACCCGGTGGACGGTTGAAAGTATAGCAGGAGAAAGCAAAGGAGTCGCTGACACCCCGTTGCGCGGTTACAGTGGAGGG
>USIZ01000287.1 GCA_900554855.1 uncultured Eubacteriales bacterium
GGGCTTCAGGCTGACGAAAACCCCCGGTTGCGCATCATGCGCAACCGGGGTTTTTGACAGGTTGTTTACCACAGATCCCGATAGAGTTGCTCCACTTCCTCTTTGGTGGGCGTGCGGGGATTGTCGGCGGTGCAGGAATCCTTCAATGCGCCCTCGGCCATGACCGGGATCAGCGCCTCGTACTCCTCCTTTGTGCACTTGCCGGTGTCGGACATGCTGAGATCCATGTCCATCTCCTTCATCATGAACTGCGTCCAGTTGACCAGCGCACGGACAGTGGTGATAATGTTGAAGTTCTGAAGGCCCAGTACCCGTGCGATGGTGGCATAGCACCGGGTGGCGTGGCTGTATTCCTTGCGGCTCTTGGTGCGCGCGGAAATTTCGCTGTTATACTCGATCACATGGGGCAGCAGCATGGCATTGGCCGCACCATGGGGAATATGGAAATGAGCACCCAGTTGGTGGGCCATGCCGTGGTTCAAGCCCAGACCGGCGGAATTAAAGGCCAAACCGGCCAGCGTGGATGCGGTGTGCATCTTCTGGCGGGCATGGGTGTCGTTATTGTCCAGATAGCTGCGCAGCAGGTAGCTGCCCACGATCTCAATGGCCTTCTGACTCAAAGCCTCGCTGAACTCATTGTAGCGCAGGCTGACGCAGCTCTCCACTGCGTGGGTAAATACATCCATGCCGGTGTTGGCGGTGACGCTGGCGGGCACGCTCTTGACCAGCTCCACATCCAGAATGGCTTCATCGGGCAGCAGGCTGTCCGACACCAGCGGATATTTCGTCTGATGCTCCGGGTCAGAGATGACGCTGAAAGAGGTCACCTCGCTGCCGGTGCCGCTGGTGGTGGGAATGGCGATCAGGGGCAGGCGCACCCGGTTGGGGTCGGTCTGGATGGAGACCTCGCGGATGGCCTTGGCCGAGTCGATGGCGCTGCCGCCACCCACACAGATGATGCTGTCGGGTTGGAAATCGGTCAGGCACTGGACGCCCTCCACGATCTTCTCAATAGGGGGATCGGGCACGACCTGATCGAAAATGCGGTACATGGCGCTGTTCTGCTCCAGCGGCGCGGTGATAAGCTTAATGAGGCCGCTGGACACTACAAAGGGATCCGTCACGATGAGACAGCGGTGATAGGGCAGCTCCCTCAGCCGGTTCAGAGAATCGTCGCCAAAATAGATCTTTGTTTTGATGTCAAATTCCTTCACGGAAAACACCTCTCTCAGCTTAATCGGCGGTTAAACGACATAGGGTCACATGATAGCTATATTATACTCCCTGCCTCATTTGAACGCAAGAACTTTTATGTGAAAGAATTAACAACTTTCTGGTTTTCTGTGTTTTTGCCCGTTTTTGTTGCGTACGCTCCCATAGAAAAAGCCCGCCTGTCGAAAAACCCGGTTGCGCATTTTGCGGCAACCGGGTTTTTGGCGTCATCTGCTGTTTTCCGCAGCGTGAGTTCGATGCAGCGGCGGCCCATCCAGATATATGATCCGGTCAGCCAGCGCCAGCGTCTCTGCGTCATGGGCGGAGCACAGGACGGGAAGATCCATTTTGCGGATGAATGCCATAATACTGCGGCAACGCTCCGGGTCGATGCCGGTAAAGGGCTCGTCCAACAGCAGGAGCTTTTTCCGCTGCCCGTAGGCCAGGCAGCGGGCCAGTGCCACCCGCCGCCGCATTCCGCCGGACAGCTCTTCCGGGAGCAGCGTGGATGCGTCGGCCAGACCGACGGTCTCCAGCCACAGCGCGGAACTTTCCCCTTTCGGGAGCACGACTCCGATCTGTCCGGCGGCGGTCAGCCCGGGCAGGAGCCGGTCCTCCTGAAAGAGCAGGGCGGTGTCAGCCGGGGCGTCAATGGTGCCGCTCCGGGCGGTCTCCAGCCCGGCCAGCAGGCGAAGCAGGGTGGTTTTGCCGCACCCGGAGGGCCCGGCCAGCGCCGTGATGCCTTCGTCCGGCAGCTCCAGCGAGAAATGGTCAAGGATGACCTTGTCGCCGTAGGCAAAGGATACATTGGTGAGTTTCATGCTTTTCTGCCTCCCTTTACGCCCAGCAGGCGGCGGACAATACGCTCCAGAAGCATGGACAGCACAATGACCACTGCCGTCCATGCGAACAGCGACGGGGTCTCCAGATAGATCTTGGAGTAGTAGACCTGTGTGCCGATGGCGGCTTTTGGCAGGCACAGTACCTCCGCTGCCACGCCGGATTTCCATGCAAGGCCAATGGCGGTGCATACCCCGGCGGCAAAGTGCGGTCTCACTGCCGGAAGGTAGACATAACATATCAGCTTGCGGCGGCTGAATTGATAAGAGCGTGCCAGCTCCAGCAGTTGTGGATCAGCGCTGCGGATCCCGGCGGACACGCTTTCCCAGACCACTGGCAGCACCATCAGCGCGGAAATCACTCCGGGTACCTTTCCGGTGGACACCCACAGCAGCACCAGGATGATGAAGCTGGCGACCGGGGTGGCGCGTAC
>USIZ01000288.1 GCA_900554855.1 uncultured Eubacteriales bacterium
GTCGAAGTCCGGGCCGTCCACGCAAGCAAACTTGGTCTCGCCGTCCACAGTCAGGCGGCAGCCGCCGCACATGCCTGTGCCATCGATCATAATGGGGTTCATGGAAACAATGGTGGGGATGTTGTACTTCTTGGTGAGGACGCAGACAAACTTCATCATCACCAGGGGACCGATGGCGATGACGGCGTCATACTTCTCGCCGCCTTCGATCAGGGACTCCAGCTTGTTTGTGACAAAGCCCTTTTCGCCATAGCTGCCGTCATCGGTCATCATATAGAAGTTGTCGCAGGCCTCGTTGAACTCCTTCTCAAGGATGACGATGTCCTTGTTGCGGAAGCCCATAATACCGTCCACAACGGCACCGGCCTCATGCATAGCCTTAGCAACAGGATAGGCAATGGCGCAGCCCACGCCGCCGCCGACAACGGCAACGCGCTTCTTGCCCTCCACATCGGTGGGACGGCCCAGCGGACCAACAAAGTCCTTCAGGTAGTCGCCCTCGTTGAGCGTGGCAAGTGCCTTGGTGGTCAGACCGACCAGCTGGAAAATAATAGTGACAGTGCCCTTCTCCCGGTCATAGCCGGCGACGGTCAGGGGCAGACGCTCGCCATACTCATCGATCCGCAGGATGATGAACTGGCCGGCTTTCACCTTTTTTGCCACAAACGGAGCTTCGATCTCCAGCAGAGTGACATTGGGGTTCAGCACTTCTTTACGAACGATTTTGAACAAAAGTCTCACTCCCGTTTCAAGGGGGACATGAAAATTTTCGACGTCCCCTGTTATGCAAGAAAAATTTTATCACAGAGGTGGATCAAATGCAAGGAAATTGTTAAAAAATTAACATATCTAAAAGATATTTGTTAAAGTCCCTTCTAAATCTTTACTTTTCCGTTGAAATTCGCATTTATATGTTAATTTTCCCCGCTCAGTTCCCTTCACGCTCCTATACGTCCCTTTCATTACGGCATGTAGCAAAAAACGCCGGAGCGATTGCTCCGGCGTTTTGGCAGGATTTATTTCACTTTTTCAAAATGCCGCACGCATCCACCGCCGCGACAATCTCACGGATCTTCTCCACCGGCTGAACCAGCGCGAAGCGGACGTGACCCTCACCCAGAGAGCCAAAAGCGGAACCGGGGGTGCAGATCAGCCCGCTGCGCTCCATCAAATCCATGCAGAAGGTGACGGAATCGGAGTAGTGCTCCGGAATCGGAGCCCAGACGAACATGGTGCCCTCGCTGTCCGGCACGTTCCAGCCAATGCTGCGGAAACCGCCACACAATGCGTCCCGACGTCGCTGATACTCCTCCCGTCTGGCCTTTACGCCGTCCTGAGGGCCATTCAGCGCCTCAACTGCCGCCCGCTGGACGGGCAGAAAAATACCGTAGTCTATCTGAGAACGCACCTTGCTGAAAGCTTGTATGATCTCCCGGTTGCCCACCACAAAGGAGATGCGGGCACCAGTCAGGTTGTAGGTCTTGGAGAGAGAATTAAACTCCACACCTACCTCCTTCGCGCCGGGAACACTCAAAAAGCTGATGCCCTCCCGACCATCGTAGATGATATCAGAGTACGCGTTATCGTGCAAAATAATAATATTGTATTTCTTGGCGAAGGCGATCAGTTTTTCATAAAAGCTGCGGGGCGCGGCCACGCAGACCGGATTCAGCGGATAGGACACCACCATCATCTTTGCACGTTTGGCCAGATCCTCCGGGATCGCATCCAGATCGGGCAGGTAGTGATTTTCCTCATGCAGGTCATAATAGGCGATCTCAGCGCCGCACAGCCACGGCCCCATCTCAAAGATCGGATAACCGGGATTCGGGCAGAGCACCACGTCGCCCGGGTCACACAGCGGCAGAGCCACATGGGCAATGCCCTCCTGAGAGCCGTTGACAGACATGATCTCCTCCGGATCCAGCGCCACACCGTAACGGCGCTGATACCAGTTCTGAACGGCCTCTACCAGCTCCGGCAGATTTCCGAGGGAATACTTATAGTTGTCGGGATCCTTGCAGGCCTCCTGCATAGCCCGCATCACATTTTCATCCGGCAGAAAATCCGGGGTACCAACGGACAGGTTATAGACCGTCCGGCCGGCCTTGAGCAATTCATTTTTCTTATCGTTCAGCACATTAAAAATGCCGGGCTGGAAGGACTCCATCCGCTTGGCAAAGTGCAGTTCCATATCTGACGCCTCCGATGATTTCAACTTGCAAACAGCAGTATACCTTATTATAAGCGCTTCTACGGCCAAATCAAGTAAAAATTGTGGCACGGCCGCTCGAAATACATAGAATGAAGGGAGACGGAACAAATCCGTCACCTTTCATACAGGAGGAATCTCCCTATGGCAGCACCAAGCAGCACACAAAACTGCCCGGACAACTGCGGCTCCATGCCTGGCTGCGCACCGCTGGCAGTTCCCTATGTTCCCTTCCAGCAAACTGACCCGAAGCGCTATGAGCGCA
>USIZ01000289.1 GCA_900554855.1 uncultured Eubacteriales bacterium
AGCATCGGCGCCGACAGCAATCTGGTTTCCCAGTTTGAGGTCAGTGACAGCGAGTATTCCCAGATCAATTATAAGGGCGAGCCGGTTCGGGTGGCCCCGCTGGTCTATGGAAATATCATCAAGTGGTTCAATAACCGTGCCCAGGGCTTGCCCGGATATATCGTGGTCAATATGGTGACTCAGGAGGCCGACCTCGTCCAACTCAGCGACGGTATCAAGTATTCCACCGGCGAGCACTTCGGCCGCAACCTCTACCGCACGCTGCGCTTCCGCTATCCCACCATGATGTTCGGCGATGTCAACTTCGAGATCGACGAGGACGGCACTCCGTGGTGGATCTGCTCCCGGCTGGTGAAGCGCATCGGCCTGTTCGGCGGCGCGGACGCGCAGGGTGCCGTGCTGGTCAACGCCGTCACCGGCGAGTCCGACTATATGGAGGAGGTGCCCAACTGGGTGGATCGGGTCTATGATGCCGACCTGCTGGTTCAGCAGTACAACTACCATGGCCGCTATGTCAACGGCTGGATCAACTCCTGGCTGGGTCAGAAGGGCATCACCACCACCACGGAAGGCTACAATTATATCGCCCTGAACGATGACGTGTACCTCTATACCGGCGTGACCTCCGCCGGCGGAGATGAGTCCAACGTGGGCTTTATCCTCATCAACCAGCGCACCAAGGAGGCCAACTATTACAATATCACCGGTGCCACGGAGTATTCCGCCATGTCCTCGGCTCAGGGCGCGGTGCAGCACCTCAATTATACTGCCACCTTCCCGCTCCTGCTGAACATCTCCGATCAGCCCACCTATTTCATGGCGCTGAAGGATTCGGCGGAGCTGGTCAAAATGTACGCCATGGTCAATGTGTCCGACTACCAGATCACGGCCACCGGCACCTCTGTGGCCCAGTGCCAGCAGAATTATGAACAGCTGCTGAGCCAGAACGGTGTGCAGGTGACGGCCCCCGTGTTGGACGATGCTGCGGAGCAGGAGACCATCAGCGGCACTGTGACGGAGATCCGTTCCGCTGTGGTGGACGGCAATACCATTTTCTACTTTGCCCTGGGCGGCGACGTTTATTACGCTGTGAGCGCTCAGAGCTGCCAGCAGGCGGTCATTATCAATGTGGGAGATACGGTCACGATCACCTATCTGTCCGGCGAGGGGGACATTCTGACAGCCTCTCAGATCAAATCCTGAATTTACTGCCGCTCATGCGGGGAGTGCCCAGCACTCCCCGCATTTTTTTGCCTTCGGCCGCATAGGCTCTCAGCGGGGGAGGAAATGCCATGGAAGAGAACTGTTATCTCACCGATCAACCGCCGGTGCGGTATATACCCGGACATCGTACGCTCAGAAATTTCCTTGCCGCTGCGCTGGCACCGGTGGGTACGACGCTCTATGTCTATGGCGGCGGCTGGAACCGGCAGGATACCGGGGCGTCGGCGCAGGCGGTCACGATCGGTCAGCCTGCGCCGTGGCGGGCGTTTTTTCTGCGGCAGGATGAGCGCTATGATTACCGGAATTACCGCAGCGCCCCGGAAACCGTCTGCAATCCCTTCGGCTGGGCTGGGGCGGACTGCTCCGGCTACTTGGGCTGGGTGGTCTATAACACGATGCACAGCCGCTCCGGCGGGGCGGGCTATGTGCGGCCTGCCGTTGAACTGGCTCGGGCGCTGGCGGAACGGTACTGCTATGGCATATGGACGCAGCGCTATGCACCGGAAGAACTCCGGCCTGGTGATGTTGTGAGCATTCCGGGTCATGTCTGGATCTGTCTGGGGCAGTGCGGCGACGGAAGTGCTGTGATCCTGCATTCCACGCCCAGCCCCAGCGTCACCGGCCGGCCCGGCGGAGGCGTTCAGCTCTCCGGTATGGGGGAGCGGGAGAATTGTCTGGCGGTCCAGCTGGCCCGGTGGTATATGGGTCGATATTATCCCGAGTGGAGTCGACGCTATCGTGCGGTGTGTAAAAGTCCTGCGGCCTACACGAAGGCGGCAGGGGACTGCTCCGGCCGCTTTCGCTGGTCACCGGCTGTGCTGTCCGACCCGGACGGCTGCGCCGGATCGGGCGCAGAGGCGCTTTTGCGCGGGCTTTTTGATACGGAGAATCCGGAAAAGAAAAAAGACTGAAATCAAAAGATTTCAGTCTTTTTCGTGGTCCGAGTGTTGAGATTCGAACTCAAGGCCTCTTGAACCCCATTCAAGCGCGATACCAAACTTCGCCACACCCGGGTGCCGTCTCAAACAGCTTAATCATAATATCATGGGGCGCAAAAAAATGCAAGCCTTTTTTTCAAAAGAACGAGAAAAAACTGCACAAACCGAAATGTTATGATTTGGTTAAATCATACAATCCCCGGGAAAATGAGCCCTTGGGCCACGATTTGGGACCAGGTTTCCAGGGCGGGGTAGGCCTCCCGCAGGTCCTCCGGGGCCACCCAGCTGCCGGACATCTTTCCGGTCTC
>USIZ01000290.1 GCA_900554855.1 uncultured Eubacteriales bacterium
CGCCCAGGTTGGAGCAGGAGCAGACCTCGAAGTACTTCTGCTGGCGGGGGCTCCAGGCCTCAATGTCGCAGCTCTTGACCTTCAGATCGGCCAGGTCGCCGGAGCAGCACTCCAGCTGGCGCACGGGGATGTCCAGAGAGCGGAACAGCTCCACGGAGTTTTTCCACAGCTTCTCGTACCAGTCCATGCTGTCCTCGGGGCGGCAGATGACGATCATCTCCTGCTTTTCAAACTGGTGGATGCGGTAGACGCCGCGCTCCTCCAGGCCGTGGGAGCCCTTCTCCTTGCGGAAGCAGGGGGAGTAGGAGGTCAGGGTCAGGGGTAGCTGATCCTCGGGGATGATCTGGCCGTTGAAGCGGGCGATCATGGAGTGCTCGCTGGTGCCGATCAGGTACAGGCTGTTGCGGGGATCCTTGTTCTCCGGATCCTCGATCTTATACATCATGGCGTCCATCTCGGGGAAGGACATGACGCCCTCCACCATCTCGCCGCGGATCATATAGGGGGGGATGACATAGGTGAAGCCCTTGTTGATCATGAAGTCCCGGGCGTAGGCCAGCACGGCCTCGTGGAGCCGGGCGATGTCGCCCAGCAGGTAGTAGAAGCCGGTGCCGCTGACCCGGCGGGCGCTGGTCAGGTCAAGGCCGTTGAAGGCGGCCATGATGTCGGCGTGGTAGGGCACGTCGAAGTCGGGCACCTTGGCCTCGCCGAAGCGCTGAACCTCCACATTGCAGGAGTCGTCTGGGCCGATGGGCACGCTGGGGTCGATGATGTTGGGGATCTTCATCATGATCTCCCGGACGCGGACGGCCAGCTCGTCGGCTTCCTTCTCCAGCTGCTCGCGCTGCTCGGATTCGGCGGTGACCTGAGCCTGGATCTCGGCGGCCTGAGCCTCGTACTCGGCGGCTTTCTCCGGCTCCTTCTTGGCCTTGCCCTTCAGGGCGCCGATCTGCTTGGACAGGGCGTTGCGGCTGGCCTGGAGGGCCTCGGCGTCCTGCTTGGCCTTCAGCTGGCGGCCGTAGAGCTCAATGACCTCGTCCACTAGCGGCAGCTTCTCGTCCTGGAACTTGTTCTTGATGTTCTGCTTCACGATGTCGGGGTTTTCCCGCACGAATTTAATGTCCAGCATTTCTAACTTCTCCTTTTTGATATACAGACTATTTTGATGAAAAATAAAAGATTTAAAACTTATTCAAAGAGTTCCAATTCAATGGTGTGATCTGCATTCAGCAGGATGCAGAGGGGGTCGGCGGTCTTTGCGAGCAGAGCGGTGGCCGGCACCAGCTCCAGATCGTGTGCGCCGCGGGCGGACACGACCTGATAGATCGCACCCGGTCTTGTCGGCTCCAGCATCTGTACTCTGCACGGGATCGTGTCCCAATGGTGTACCGTGGCGAGGATGCGTCCTGTGTTGACCTCCATCAGGAAGCAGTCCGTACCGGCACAGTTCAGCAGCAGCCCGGCACACGAGCTTGATATGCAGATTTTGGCAGCGATCAGGCACGCGCCGTCGGCGGCGCGGAAGTCGCCCTCCAGCACGATGGGGCGGCCGCCAAAGACGGGGGAGAGGGTGTCCTCCGCACCGGGCAGCTTTGCCAGCGTGCCGCTGATCATTACGCCGTGCCGATCGGGCGGGAGTTCGATCTCTTCACGCAGGCGATCCAGCGCGGCGGAGAGCTGCGAAACGCGGCTTTCCAGCGCGCTCAGCACGTCCTTGCGGGAGATCTCCGTCTCACCGCCTGCGGTGTAAAGGGGCACGCGGTCCACCGCTGCCAATGCGTCAAACTGATAGCGCAGCTGCCGGAGCAGGTGGGGGAGCTGTTCCTGCGGCTGCCGGGTCAGGATCAGACAGAGCCGGGTCAACTCCTCTTGAATGGCCTGGGCGGAGCAGTCCTGCACCCAGATCGAGTTTAAGACCTCCAGCGTATCGCCGTCCAATTCCGCCAGCGTCAGCTCCGCGCCATCCTCGCCCAGATGGCAGAGCACCGTGGCGCCCCTGAGCCGATAGTTGGCGTGGTGCTGATAGTGGTAGAGAATACAGGCGGCGCTGTCCACCACCCGAACCTGGCCGCCGTGGCAGGCCACTCCCGCCGTCTCCGTCAGGAGCGCGCGCTCCCGGTAGCTGATCTGCCACGCGACGGCGATACATTTGAGGGTGCAGGGCAGCTCCAGCTGGGCTTCCAGCGTGGTGCGCAGGGCGGCCCAATAGGAGGACAGCAGAGTTCGGCAGGTGTAGACGGTGTCTGCGGTGGTAAGCCCCTTCCCGGAAAGGCATTCCCTCAGCGTCAATACGCTTTCGGGAGAATCGAGCTGCCGCTTCTGCGCCTCAAATCCCCACAGGATCTGACCGGCGCACACACCAACCAGAGCCGGAAATTCCGAAATGCCGGGGAAATGGCCGGGCTTCTGTCCGTCCCAGACGGACACACGGAGCTTTCCGCCGACCAGCTCCAAA
>USIZ01000291.1 GCA_900554855.1 uncultured Eubacteriales bacterium
GCCCTCCCCCTTTTTGCTGCCGCCCAGCGGGATATACACATAGTCCCGGAACCAAGAGCTGAGACTGATGTGCCAGCGGCGCCAGAAGTCCCGCATGGAGCGGGCGGCGTAGGGATGCTCGAAGTTCCGGGGCAGCCGGAAGCCCAGCATCTCCCCCACGCCGATGGCCATCCACGAATAGCCGCAGAAGTCCAGATACAGCTGCAGGGAGTAGGCCACAAGGCCCAGCCACGCCATAGGGGTGGAGACGCTCTCGAAGCCGATGGTCTTGACCTGACGCCACAGGCCGCCGATCTGGTTGGCCAGCAGCACCTTCATGGAAAGGCCGATGATGAAGTCCCGCAGGCCCGCATCCAGCTCCCGCAGGGTGCAGGTGCGGCGGTACATCTGCGCTTTCAGCTCCGCCGGGTCCATGAGAGGGCCGGAGAGGAGCTTGGGGAACATCAGGATCTCTGCGGCGTAGGACACCGGACACTCCTCCGGCTCCATGCGGCCACGGTACACGTCGATGACGTAGGCGGCCATCTGGAAGGAGTAAAAGCTCAGGCCCAGCGGCAGGGCGATGCCACTGCCCAGCAGGCCGGCATATTTGAAGCCGAAAAGGCACAAGCCCAGCACCAGCAGGTTCCCCACCAGCAGGGGCTTGCTCCCCGCCAGCTTCCGGCCGGAGAGCCACGTCAGAGCCATGAGCCCCAGCAGCAGCGCCAGACACCACGGCCGCTTCCATGTGCCGAGCAGGTAAAAGACAAGACTCCCTAATGTCAGAACGCCGTTTCGCAGTCGCTCCGGCATCAGGTAATATACTGCCAGAAACACCGGCAGAAAGATGAAAATAAAGGGTAGTGTGTTAAAGCCCATGCGATTCTCCTATGGTATTGAACGTGACCGATGCTGTCTATCCAGAAAGACAGCCCGCAGATCACTCTGCAGGCTGTCCCGTAAGCTGCGTGAAACTGTATTCTATTATGGTCTATCCCCATGGGAATTACAATTACAAAATATGCACAAAATGGTTACAATTTGTCTTTTATCTCCGGACAGGGAGAGGCTCACGGCGATGCCGTGGGCCTCTCGTTCATGGGCTTCAGTTTTGGTGCTCCTCCGCCCAGCAGCCGGTGCAGCGCATATTGCAGGCGGAGGTGGGATCCATGCGGATCAGCCACGGCACGTTGATATCGTACTTTTCCGCCGTCTTCTGGGCCGCATGATAGCCCCGGATGCCGCCCTCATAGACGGCGGCAGAAGCGTCCTATTGGGGACATTTCTGCCGGTTTATCCAAAAATTCAGTTCGACGGCTCCGCCATGGCGCTGCGGACAAAGGCGGTCATCAGCTCCCCCAGCCGGTCCACGCTGCGGTCGATGTCCGCCTCCATACGGTTCCACAGGAATTGCAGGAAAAAGCCCACATAGGCATAGCGACAGAAGGCGGCGATCTCCTCCACCCGCTCCTGCGGCAGGCCGCTGTCTGCCGTCTGCTGCTGCACCAGCCGGAAGAAGGTGTCGTCCGTCAGGGAGAACACATACTGCTCCATCCGGTCCCGTGACAGGGCGTTGAACACATGGTAGATCTTGGCGGGATGGGCCTGACACTCCCGCATGACGGCCTTGGTGGATGTATGCCAGTCGGTACCCTCTCCGGTGAAGCGGCCCAACTCCAGATGGAACCACGCATCCAACAGATCATAGATGTCCCGGTAGTGGTAATAAAAGGTATTGGAGCTGATATCGCACCGCTTTACAAGGGCCGTCACGGTGATCTTGTCGAAGGGCATCTCCTCCAGCATCTCCCCAAAGGCCCGCAGGATGGCCTTTTGTGTGTATAGCGCCATGAACGCACCTCCTGTTCTTCACCGTATTATAACAGGAGACGCCCTCCGGCGCAAGGGGTGCCTTCCGGCGGTGGAAATATGCCAAAAACCGGCACGATTTCCTATGCTGCGGACTGGAACTTTCCGGGTTTCCCGGCGGCTTTCCTTCATTTTTTCGCATTGTGAAACCATTTTTTATTGACTTGTGCTTTCCAGCCATGGTAAAATAAATTTTGCGTGCAACTTTGGACGTTTTATGTAAATTATCAGGGGATGGGTACGGAACAGCCCGCCCCGAAAAAGGATGTGACTGCCCATGCTGATGTGTGTATTTCTGTTTCTGCTGTGGCTTATTTTCAACGGGCGGGTGACGCTGGAGATCTGCCTGTTCGGCATCGTCGTAACGGGGCTTGTATATGCCTTCTGCGTCGCCGTGCTGGGGTATCATCCCCGGAACGAGCGGCGGGTACTGCGGCGGCTGGGGCGGTATCTCCAATACGGCGTGACGCTGGTATGGGAGATCGTGAAGGCCAATGTGCAGACCATGAAGGTCATTCTCTCCCCCAAGGCTGCCTACCGCCCTGCCGTGGTGCGGCTGCAGGTGCCGCTGGAGGAGGCCAGCTCCCGTGTG
>USIZ01000292.1 GCA_900554855.1 uncultured Eubacteriales bacterium
AGCATCATCACCATGACCACGATCATGACTGCTGCGGCCACGACCACCACCATCATCACCACCACCACGGCCATGATGCCGACGAGGTGTTCGTGAGCTGGGGCATTGAGACCCCCAAGAAGTTTACCGAGGCCGAGATCCGCAAAGCGCTGGAGACGCTGGATACCGGCGCTTACGGCGCAGTGCTGCGTGCCAAGGGCATCGTGCCCAACGCCGAGGGCGGCTGGATCCACTTCGACATGGTGCCCGGCGAATTTGATGTGCGCAGCGGCAGCGCTGACTACACCGGTCGGCTGTGCGTCATCGGCTCCGGCCTGAAAGAGGACGAGCTGCCCGGCGTGTTCGGCCTGTAACTGCGAAAGAGAGGAACGACCATTATGGCCAAACAGCAAATTCCCGTCTATATGATCTGCGGCTTCCTGGAGTCCGGCAAGACAAACTTCATTGCCCCCATGCTGGCCGGTGAGGACTTCACCGCCGACGAGCGCACCCTGCTTCTGGTGACCGAAGAGGGCGAGGAGGAGTACGACGAGCAGGCCTTCATGCACTATGACGTGCGGATGCAGGTCTTTGACGAGCAGGAGGACTTCACGAAGGAAGCCTGCACCAAGCTGGACAATAAGTACCATCCCACGCAGGTGGTAATCGAATACAACGGCATGTGGAACCTGCCGGACATCCAGAATGTGCTCCCCGAGCACTGGGTGCTCTATCAGATCGTCACTACTGTGGACTCCACCACTTTTGATATGTATTCCAAGAACATGTCCTCTCTCATGATGCAGCATATCAGCAATGCCGACATGGTGATTTTCAACCGCTGCACCGATGAGCTGGCCGATATGCTCCGGGGCCGCAATCTGAAGATGCTCAACCGTCAGGCCCAGATGTATCTGGAATACAACGAGGAGCGCATGGAGGAATACGACGACGGCACACCTCCCTTTGACCTCAGCAAGCCCACGCTGGAGCTGAGCGATGAGGACTACGGTGTCTGGTATGTGGACGTCATGGATAACCCGGACCGCTATCAGGGTAAGGTG
This sequence comes from uncultured Eubacteriales bacterium, assembly GCA_900554855.1. Classification (GTDB taxonomy): domain Bacteria; phylum Bacillota; class Clostridia; order Oscillospirales; family Oscillospiraceae; genus UMGS1766. Next base: position 1,044 of record USIZ01000292.1, read on the forward strand.
ATCTCCTTCCTCGGCCAGATTGCCCAGTCGGAAAAATTCCCCCGGAGCACCTGTGCCGCCGGACGGTTTGCCATGGTCTGCTGCGCAGAGGACACCACCTTCCTCGGCGTACTCATCAAAGGGCCCGAGGTCAAGGAACTGAAAACCCGTGATTGGGTACGCGTCACCGGCCGTGTGCAGATCGAAAAGGTCTCCCTTTATCAGGGCGAAGGCCCGGTGCTGCACATTCTTGACGTGCAGCAGGCTGAGCCCCCCAAGGATGAACTGGTCTACTTCTAATGCTTTCTATCAAAGCGCCGCTGCCTTTGACAGCGGCGCTTTTCCGTGCAATTTGGCAATTCTTTTCCGGAATCAGAAATATGTTTTAACTCTTTTCAAAAAACTTATAAAAAAATTTGACAATCCTGTTATGAGTCGGTAAAATAGTAATAGCAAGAGAAAGGAAGGAATTCCCATGAAGAAAGGCAAAGTTTCCAACGCGGTCATCCGCCGTCTGCCCCGCTACTACGGCCAGCTCGACTCACTCTATCAGGTGGGCGTGGTTCGGATCTCCTCCTCCGCGCTGGGCAAGGCCATGAATCTGACGGCCAGCCAGATCCGGCAGGATCTCAGCTGCTTCGGAGAATTCGGCCAGCAGGGCTACGGCTACAATGTGGAAAGTCTGCGGGATGAAATTGCCGAGATTCTGGGCATGAACCAGGGCCACACCGCCATCATTCTGGGCGCAGGCAACCTTGGCCGGGCGCTGATCCACAACTTCCAGTTCTCCCAGAACGGCTTCCGGCTCACCGCCGCCTTTGACACCGACCCTGCCATTGTGGGAAGGAGCATTGCCGGGGTGCCCGTCCGTTCCATCGACCAGCTGGACGAATATCTGGCCGAACATCCCACCAGCGTGGGCGTGCTCACCGTTCCCCAGACCGTGGCGCTCACCACCGCCCAGCGGCTGATCGCCGGCGGTGTGAAAGGCATCTGGAACTTCACCAACATTGAGCTTGGCATTCGAGACGAGAGCATTGTAGTAGAAAACGTTCACTTTGCCGACTCTTTGCTGGCACTCAGTTATCTCATCACACCGCGCAGCGGTGAAAATTCCGAAGATTGAAGAACTATGCATAAATGATGGCCCCCTCCGTTTGGAGGGGGCCATTTTTCGCTGAACTGTGTGTCAGCAGCCGCAGCCGCCGTTATTGCCGCAGCCGCAGCAGAAGATCAGGATCAGAATCAGGATGATCCACAGGCAGTTGTTGCCACCCCAACCATTGTTACAACACATAGACACTTACCTCCTGTGAGAGATGGAGACCGTCTGGCGATCTCAGTCCATCTTATGCCCCAGGAGGGGGAATGTGCGCCTAGGGGAAAATTTTCCGGGGATCACTCCGCCGGCG
>USIZ01000293.1 GCA_900554855.1 uncultured Eubacteriales bacterium
GGCGACAGCTTCCCCCCGAGGGGAAGCCTTTCGGAAACCACTGCTCTTCCACAACCCCCAATTTACCGACCCGTCCGGCGAGGGCTCAGGCCGCCCTATGAACTGACCAATCACTTTTTTTACTAAATCAACGGCTCTGTTGATCGAACGATCCACAAAACTTCCACATAGCTATTTTCAAGGAGGAATCACCATGAAAGTATTACTGCTCAACGGCTCCGCAAAGCCCAACGGCAACACGGCGCAGGCGCTGGAGGCGGCGGCCGCCGTGCTGCGCGCCGACGGCATCGAGACCGAGCTCTTCCAGCTGGGCGGCGACCCCATCCGGGACTGCATCGGCTGCGGCCAGTGCACCGAAAAGGGCTGTCACTTCGACGATGACCGGGTGAATGAATTCATCGCCAAGGCCCGCACCGCCGACGGCTTCATTTTCGGCACCCCGGTCTATTACGCCCACCCCAGCGGACGCATCCTCTCCTTTCTCGACCGGGTCTTTTACGCCGGCGGCTCCGCCTTTTTCCACAAGCCCGGTGCCAGCGTGGCCGTCGCCCGCCGGGGCGGCTGCTCCGCCAGCTTTGACGCGCTGAACAAGTACTTCGGCATCTGTCAGATGCCCACCGTGCCCTCCACCTACTGGAACAGCGTCCATGGCCGCACCCCCGGCGAGGCCGTGCAGGACGAGGAGGGCATGCAGACCATGCGCAATCTGGCCCGCAATATGAGCTGGATGCTCCGCTGCTTCGCGCTGGGCCGGGAAAACGGCATCGACGCCCCGGAGGCCGAGCGCACCTATCAGACCAATTTCGTCCGCTGAACGTTTTTGCGTTGTAAGCGCCGGTCAAACCTGCTATAATAATTTGTTGTCCACACTCCGTGGACAGCAAATCACTCCAATGATGATTGAAGGAGAACACTCATGAAACATTACCGCCTTCCCGCTCTGCTGCTGGCCGGCGCCATGACCTTCGGCCTGGCCTCCTGCGGCAGCTCCAGCTCCAGCTCCGGCTCTGCCTCCAGTGCCGCCTCCGGCAGCGGCGCATCCAGCGCAGACTCCGCCCCCGCCGAGATCCCCCAGGAGGCGCTGGATGACGTGGTCAGCTATCTGACCGACGGCGCTTACACCAAGGACGACGTGGTCGCCACTGTGGGAGACACCACCGTCTCCGCCGCGCAGATGCTCTACTGGACCGCCTATCAGCAGTATTACATGACCAACTACTATTACCGCAACTATGGCTACACCTTCCAGATGAGCGACACCCTGCAGGACGGCACCACCGTAGCCGACTCCCTGCTCGCCACCAGCGTCGACACCGCCATGGCCTACGCCGTCGCCACCCAGAAGGCCCACGACCTGGGCGTCACCCTGAGCGACGACAACGCCAAGGCGCTGGAAAACCTCTACGCCAACAACGTGACCAGCTACGGCGAGGACCGCTGGACCACCTTTGTGAATGCCGGACTCATCAACGAGGCCGACTTTGACGATGCGGCGAAAAATGACTGGATCCAGGAGCACGGCGCGGAGTTCTACACCCACTCTCTGATGTACTACGCCACCACCGAGCGCGGCTATCAGGAGATGTACAACAACAACTACTATTACAACGCCCTGCAGGAGCACCTGTTTGGCGAGGGCGGCAGCGAGGCTCCCACCGACGAGACCATCAATGACTATCTCCAGAGCTATATCTCCGACAACGGCATCGTCTGGGCCCGCTGCATCCTGTTCTCCACCCAGGACGCCGCCGATGACGCCGCCGCGGACGAGGTGCTGGCTCAGGCTCAGGCCGTCTATGACGAGCTGGCCCTCCTGCCCGCCGATCAGCTCTCCGAGGCCTTCACCGAGAAGCAGAGCCAGTACGACAAGAGCGGCTACACCGCCGGTGAGGTACAGCGCTACTCCAACAGCGACAGCCTGGTGGACGGCTATTACTCCGCCATCGCCGCGCTGGAGCCCGGTCAGATCGCCATGACCGAAAAGACCGACTATGGCTACTTCATCGTCCTGCGCGAGGCGGATCAGCCCGACACCCTGCGCGACAGCGTGAAAAGCAGCTACATCATGAGCACCTATGACAGCCTGATCTCCCAGTGGAAGAGCGAGTACGGCGTCGGCGATGTCTCCCTGAACATCGACGCGCAGGCCTTCTTCACCAAGCTGAACGAGCTTCAGAACACGCTGTATTCCATCGACAATGTGTCCGGCACCAACACCGGCTCTGACAGCAGTGCCGACAGCAGCTCTGCTGCCGCCGCCTCCGGCTCCGGCTCCAACTGATCCGGACAAGACCGGCGCCAAACTGCCGTTTTTCCCCTGTGCCGCCCGCAAAATCTGCGGGCGGCACAGATTTTTTGGAATTTTTTAAAAAAATCTCTTGACTTTTTCGCACCATGCCGCTATACTAATCAACGTTGACTCGGAC
>USIZ01000294.1 GCA_900554855.1 uncultured Eubacteriales bacterium
TGCTTGCTCATATAGGGCATGGACAGGGACACGCCGGGGACGTTGACCCCCTTGTGATCCTTCATGACGCCGCCGTTTTCCACCCGGCAGCGGATGGCGGAGGCGGTGGTGGAGAGCACCGTCAGCCGAACCAGACCGTCATCTAACAGAATGGTGTCCCCCGCCTTGACGTCCTGCGGCAGCTCGGCGTAGGTGACAGCGCAGCGGGTGGCGTCGCCCTCCACGTCCTCCACCGTCAGGGTGAACTCCTGCCCCTCCTGCAAGGTCACGGAGCCGCCGGCAAAGTTCTTCAGCCGCACCTCCGGGCCTTTGGTATCCAGCATGGCCGCCACCGGCAGATTCAGCTCCCGCCGCAGAGCCTTCACCTGCTCCAGCCGGGCCTTGTGCTCCGGGTGGGTGCCGTGGGAGAAGTTGAAGCGGGCCACGTTCATGCCCGCCAGCATCATCTCCCGCAGCACGCCCTCGCCGTCGGTGGCGGGACCCAGTGTGCAGACGATTTTTGTCTTTCTCATGATATATCCTCCTCTCCGGGGCCGTGGCTCCGGTTTCTCTTCGGGCCTATTCTACCAAACTTTCCCGTCGGGAACAAGGCTGCCGGGTTGGGACAGCGCATACTTTAAGGAAACTTTTCGGCATTTTTAGCTCTCTTGACGATATCTACATGAAAATTTATTCCGCATTTTGTGAATAAAAGCATTGACATATGGTAGTCCGCTGTGCTAAAGTACAAACAAGATTTTTGAAAGGAGCAAAATCGGGTATGAAGGTCGCCGCATCTGCAAATCTGTATTTTGGATATTCCTACTTTTACTTTTATTTTGCAAAAGTAAAAGCGATTTGTGATGCCCAGCAGCGAAAAAGTGCTTGATACCGATTTTCTTCTTTTGAAAACAAACCGTATCGAGAGACGCCGTTCGGATCACATATCCGGGCGGCGATTTTATTTTCCGTCCGGGCCGGAGGAATCTCCCACATCCAGATTCAGGAGGAATTTGTCATGAAAAAGAAACGTTCTCTTTGCGCCGCCCTGCTGGCGGGACTGATGGTGACGGCGGTATGCCTCACCGGCTGCGGTAAAAAAGCCGACGACAACGCCGGCGGAGGCAGCAGCGATCCCGACAAGGTCTATCAGGTGGGCGTGTGCCAGCTGACCCAGCACGATGCGCTGGACGCCGCTACGCAGGGCTTCGTGGATGCCCTGAATACCATTCTCGGAAGTGAGCACGTCAACATCGACGTGCAGGTGGCCTCCGGCGACAGCACCACCTGCACCCCCATCGTCAACTCCTTCGTCAACAAGAAGGTAGACCTCATCATGGCCAACGCCACCCCGGCCCTGCAGGCAGCCTATAACGCCACCACCTCCATTCCCATTCTCGGCACCTCCGTTACGGAGTACGGCGTGGCGCTGGGACTCTCCGACTTCAGCGGCACCGTGGGCGGCAACATCAGCGGCACCTCCGATCTGGCGCCCCTGACGGAGCAGGCGGACATGATCCTGGAGCTGGTGCCGCAGGCCAAGACTGTGGGACTGCTATACTGCTCCGCCGAGCCCAACTCCGAATATCAGGTGAAGGTGGTGGAGGACTACCTCTCCGGCAAGGGTATCACCTGCACCCGCTACTCCTTCAGCGACAGCAATGACGTGGCCGCCGTCACCACCAAGGCCGCCGCCGACAGCGACGTCATCTACATCCCCACCGACAACACCGCCGCCTCCTGCACCGAGACCATCGGCAGCATCGTCCGCTCCGCCAAGACCCCCGTTGTGGCCGGTGAGCAGGGTATCTGCGTCTGCTGCGGCATTGCCACCCTCTCCATCAGCTACTACGATCTGGGCTACAAGACCGGCGAAATGGCCGCTCAGATCCTCAAGGGCGAGGCGGATATCTCCCAGATGCCCATTGAATACGCCAATGCCTCCAAGCTCTACAACGCCGATATGTGCCAGGAGCTGGGCATCACCGTACCGGAGGGCTACACCGCTCTGGAGGGCTGAAGCACTCCCTGAGAAAACAGGAATCGGAAAAGGAAGGAAATATAAATATGATCGATCTGCTGAGTTCCCTGCCGGGCGCCGTGGCTCAGGGCCTCATCTGGGGCATAATGGCGGTGGGCGTTTACATCACCTATAAGCTGCTGGACATCGCCGATCTGACGGTGGACGGCTCCATCTGTACCGGTGCGGCGGTCTGCACCATGATGCTGCTGAGCGGCCGGAGCCTGTGGCTGGCGGTGCTGTGCGCCGTGGCGGCGGGCCTGCTGGCCGGGGTCGTGACGGGCCTGCTGCATATCTGGCTGGGCATCCCCCCCATTCTGGCAGGCATCCTGACCCAGATGACCCTGTGGTCCGTGAACCTGAAGATCATGGGCAAGGCCAATCAGGGCCTGTCCCTCCGAGACAACCACGTCCTCCTCAGCCA
>USIZ01000295.1 GCA_900554855.1 uncultured Eubacteriales bacterium
ATTCTGCTGCTGGACGAGTCCACCAGTGCGCTTGACCCCATTTCCACCTCTAAGATCGAGGATCTGATCGGGGAGCTGAAAAAAGAGTATACCGTTATCATGGTCACGCATAATATGCAGCAGGCCGTCCGTATTTCGGACAAGACCGCCTTCTTTCTTCTGGGCGAGATGGTTGAGTTCGGCGATACCGACCAGATCTTCTCCGCCCCGAAGAACCAGAAGACGGAGGATTATATCTCGGGGAGGTTCGGATAATGAGAGATGTATACAACGAGCAGCTGCGGATGCTGCATCAGAACATGACGGAGATGGGCGCCCAGTGCGAGACCGCAGTCAGTCTCGCCGTGCAGGCCGTCACGCTGGGCAGCGAGGAACTGGCCGCCCGGGTGTTCGAGGTGGACGCCGGCATCGACAAGATGGAGCGGGATATCGAGTCCCTGTGCCTCAAGCTGCTGCTGAAGCAGCAGCCGGTGGCCAGCGATCTGCGGGATATTTCTTCTGCCCTGAAGATGATCTCCGATTTGGAACGCATTGGCGATCAGGCGTCCGACATTGCCGATCTGTATCGCTATACCAGCGGTGCGGAGGATAAGACCTCCGCTGACCTGCGGGAAATGGCACAGGAGAGCGTAAAGATGGTCAATGAGAGCATCGACGCCTTCGTCCGGCGGGATCTGGTCATGGCCCGGGAGGTCATCGCCTATGACGACGTGGTGGATCGCTGGTTTGAGCGCATCAAGACCGATCTGATCGCCGCCATCTCCGCCGACAATACGAAGGGCGAGTATTACCTCGACCTGCTGATGGTGGCCAAGTATCTGGAACGCATCGGCGACCACGCCACCAACATTGCCGAGTGGGTGGAGTACTCCATTCTCGGCAAGCGTTCCAAGGACGGCGTGTTTCCGGACGAGGAGCAGAACTGATTTTTTCAGAAAAGCGGCCCGCAGTCATTTGACTGCGGGCCGCTTCGGTATGTTGAACTATTAAATCTGCGTTGTTTGCCTGCTGTGTTATGCGGCGGGGAAAATGCCGTTGCGTTCGGAGCGCTTGAGCAGGATCCAGGCTACGATAAGCACCAGTCCTTCGTAGATGCCAAAGGTGTACCAGATGATCCGGGGGCCGAACAGGGTGGGCAGCAGCAGGATGACGAGGGTGTCCACCACGAAACTGCGCAAGGTGTTGATGAGAATGGCCTGCCGGGAGCGCTTGGTGGAGTAGAGGTAGGAGGAGATCATGGTGTTCAGCGCCATGACGATAAAGCCCCACGCGTACTGAGGGAGCGCCCAGACCGTGAACTCCAGCGTCTGGGCGTCTGTGCCGAACAGGCCGCAGATGCCGCCGCAGCCCAGGCAGAGCAGCAGTGTGATGAGTGCGCTGCCGATCAGGCAGATCAGCATGCCGGAGCGGAAGTAGAATTTCAGATCGTTCTCCTTCTTTGCACCATAGCTCTGGCCGAACAGGGGCTGAAGGCCCTGGGCCGCGCCATAGAAAATGGCCACGGAGAAGGAGGCAACATAGCAGATCACGCCAAAGGCGTTGACGCCCACACTGCCCACCTGAGCCATGAGCGCCCGGTTTGTCCAGAGCGTGGCCACCGGGGTGGCAAACTGGGAGATGGCCTCCGGGGAGCCCCGCAGCAGGATCTTGCGGCACAGCGCCCCGCTGGGGCGGAAGCGGCCAAAGCGCAGGCAGCCCTTGCGGCGCAGAAAGTGGGTCAGGCAGATGAGCATGGAGACGCTCTGGGAGATGCCGGTGGCCCATGCCGCACCGGCCAGTCCCATGCGCAGGGGGAACACAAACAGCCAGTCGCCGATGATGTTCAGGATCGTGCCGACAATGACCGCTCCGCTGACCAGCAGGGGAGAGCCGTCGTTGCGGGCAAAGCCGTTCAGCGCCTGACCAAGGCCGGAAGGGATGATGAACAGGGCGTAGACGTGCAGATAGTCCCGCATCATGGTGTGATAGGTTTCGTTGGAGCCCATGATCCGGCAGAGAGGGTCGGCGCCGAAGAATCCGAGACAGCTGAGCACGACGGCGAAAAGAACCGTGAACATCATACCGTGGCGGAAGGCCAGATTAGCCCCCTCTGTGTCGCCCCGGCCCAGCCGGATGGCGGTGACAGTGACGCCGCCGATGGTGGCGAGCATAAACAGAGCGTTGCACAGCATGACGAATGGGAACACTATGTTGATGGCACCCAGGGCATCGGTGCCAATGCCCTGACCGACGAAAATACCGTCGATGATGGTAAAGAGGAAAAAGCTCACCTGACTGAGGATGGTGGGCAGAACATATTGAACTAGTTTCCTGGTGCGGGGACTCATGGCTCAGAAGCTCCTCGTATAATGTATTTACGGTTTAGATGTGGTGGGAACCGCATGAAACCCA
>USIZ01000296.1 GCA_900554855.1 uncultured Eubacteriales bacterium
GCGGAGACTGACATATCCACCGCCGCCAGTGCCTCGTCCACCCGGCGGCGGATCTCTGCGGGCTCCACGCCCAGATTCTCCGGGGCAAAGGCCACATCCTCCTCCACGATAGAGGCCACGATCTGGTTATCCGGGTTCTGGAACACCATGCCGACCGTGCGTCGGATATCCAGCGTCCGTTCCACGTCGGTGGTATCCATGCCGTCCACATACACCTTGCCGCCGCTGGGCAGCAGGATGGCGTTAAAATGCTTGGCAAGGGTGGACTTGCCGCATCCATTGTGGCCCAGCACCGCCACGAAGCTCCCCGCTTCAATGTCCAGCGTGACGCCGTTCAGGACCAGCGGAGCCACGCCTTCAGCACCGGTGTAGGCAAAGCTTACGTTTTCCGCTTTGATGATTTGCTCTGCCATTTATCTGCGTCCTCTTCCGCCCCGACCGGCCATCCAACGCCCCGTGGCCCCGCAGGGCAGCGCCAGGCCGCTGGCTGTCACGGGAAGGCCCAGCTCCTGGCACTCGGTATGTCCGCCGTACTTCTTGGTCACCAGCGTATCCAGCAGGTAGCCCAGCACAGAGGGGGCCAGACCGGTGGTATAGGAGTTGATGATGACGAACAGCGGCTGATCGCTCAGCACCTTGACCACCAGCTCCAGGAAGGGATAGAGGTTCTCCTCCAGCTTCCAAACCTCGCCGGAGGGGCCGCGTCCATAGGAGGGCGGATCCATAATGAGGGCATCATAACGGCGGCCCCGGCGGATCTCCCGCTCCACGAACTTGGCGCAGTCGTCCACGATCCAGCGCACCGGGGCGTCACTCAGGTGGGACAGGCGGGCATTCTCCTTTGCCCATGCCACCATGCCCTTGGCCGCGTCCACATGGCACACCTTAGCCCCCGCCGCCGCACAGGCGACCGTCGCGCCGCCGGTGTAGGCGAACAGGTTCAGCACATTGATCTCCCGCCCGGCGTTGGCGATCTGCTCCTGGGCAAAGTCCCAGTTGGTCGCCTGCTCCGGGAAAAGGCCGGTGTGCTTGAAGTTCATGGGACCCACCTGAAAGGTCAGGCTGCCGTAGCGGACGGTCCAGTGCTGGGGCAGACTGCGCTTGTCCCAGTGGCCGCCGCCGGTGCTGGAGCGGCTGTAACGGCCGTCGTTCACCTTCCACTCCCGCAGCGTGCGCGGGGTGTTCCAGATCGCCTGCGGGTCAGGGCGCACCAGAATCTTGTCGCCCCAGCGCTCCAGCTTTTCGCCACGCCCACAGTCCAGAAGTTCATAATCTTTCCAATTGTTTGCAAGCCACATAGCTACACTACTCCACTATTTATTAACATAATCCTGTATATCTTACCATTCCGCCGCCCGCCCGTCAATGCAGACAACGCAAAAAAGCCGACGCACCCTGAAAAAGGGTGCGCCAGCACATCATTTTTGCGATTCTTCATCCTCGGCAATGTGCACCTCGGGCACGGCCACATTGTCCAGCTGGACGGTCACATGTTCGGGGTAGGCCTCAGAAGGAGGCACTTCATCGGCGGACTCGTCCACCGTGCCGGTGTGGATCTCGGGAAAGGCAAGGTTCTCGCTGTCAAAGCTGAGGTGAAATCTGTGCTTCTTCGGCTTCATATCAAGCGCTCCTTTTCTCGTCAAAACAGATTGATGAAAAATGTGATACAGAGACTGTTCAAAAAATCGGCAAACATACTGCCCACAATGGGCACCAGCAGATAGGCCTTGACCGATGGGGCATAGCGCTCCACCAATGCCTGCATATTGGCCATGGCGTTGGGCGTTGCACCCATGCCAAAGCCGCAGGTGCCCGCACTGAGGATTGCCGCGTCATAGTCCCGCCCCATGACATTATACACCACAAAGCCGGAAAATACAGCCATCAAAAGCACCTGACCCACCAGCAGAACGATGAGAGGCAGAGCCAACGAGGCCAGCTGCCACAGTTTCAGTGTGATCATGGCGATGCCGAGAAACAGGGACAGGCAGATGCCGCCGATATCGTTGATCTCGCCCATATGGATGGTGAACACTCCGGAGTACTCGCCGATGTTGCGCATGAAGGCGGCCACGATCATGGCGCCGATATACACCGGAAAGGTCATGCCGGTCAGCGACAGCGCCCAGGACACCAGCGTGCCCAGACCCATGGCAATGGCGATCTGATAGGCCGCAGGAGCGTACATACTGACGCTGCGGCGGTGCTTCTTCTCTTCCTCCACCAGCACGGACTCATCCCCGGAGACAGCCGTCTTGAGCAGATCGTGCTTCAGGATCAGGCGACGGCCGAGAGGGCCGCCCATCAGGGAGCCGGCGATCAGACCGAAGGTCGCCGCCGCCGTACACAGCGTCTGGGCACCGCTGACGCCCAGATCTTCCAACACCGGGC
>USIZ01000297.1 GCA_900554855.1 uncultured Eubacteriales bacterium
GCGGATGGGGTGGGTGTCGAAGCCCAGAGTCTCCGGTCCGAAGGCCAGCTCATGCCAGACCTTGTCCGTCACCACCTGATTCTCCGGTGACTGCTGCACGAAGCCGATCTCCGCCGCCTGACGGCGGCTGGGGATCTGGGACAGCGGCGTGCCGCAGAAGGTGATCTCCCCCTCCCGCAGGCCATGGGGCGCCAGCACCGTTTTCAGCTGCCGCAGCAGCGTGGACTTTCCGCAGCCGGAGGGGCCGCAGAGTACCATGAACGCCCCCTCCGGCAGCGTGAGGGTAACATGGGACAGCGCCGGGCGGCGCTGCTGGGGGTAGGTAAAGCTGTAATTCTCCAGATGCAGAAGCTCCGTCACCGGCGCACCTCCTTCTCGATTTGTCTCCACTGGCGGGCCGCCGCCAGATCCAGTGCCGCCGGGGTCAGGCACAGCAGAAAATAGACCACGAAAAAACTCACGGTCATGGGCGTCACAGGCGCTCCCGCCAACGAGGGATAGTAGCGGAACCGCAGGCCTCCGGCCAGCACACCGCAGAATACATAGGCCCCGCAGAAAATAAGCCATACCAGCAGCCCCCGATCCCGGTCGTCCATGCGATAGATGGAAAAGGCCGTGCGGCCCTTTTCGCCGTAGCCCCGGCTCTTCATACTGTCCGCCGTCTCGATGGCGCTCTCCAGCGACCATGTGACCATGATGGAAAAGACCTTCATGGCGTTTTTCGTGCGGCGGAGAAGGCTGCCGTTCTCCGTGTCACGGCCCATGTATTTCTGGGCCTGCGCCACGGTGTGCAGCTGGGTGCGGAACCGGGGGACAAAGCGCATGGTCATGGACAGCACCAGTGACAGGGCGGGGATCACCCTGCCAAAGAGATAGATGAACTTATCCGAGGTCATGACGGTGTTGTAGCAGCTGAACCACAGCAGCGTGGCCGACAGCAGCGCCGCCGAGGCAAGGCCGTAGAGCATACTCTCCAGCGTCAGGGGATTGCCGGAGGGGAGATAGGCCAGTATGGTAACGCCCTGATGGGTGAAGGCCGGGTTGATGACCGCCGCCAGCACCGCCATAGGCACCATCCACACGGCGCTTTTCCGCAGGGAGCGGGGCCCCAGCAGCACAGCATGGTAGATCACGGCCCCGCACACCGACAGCAGCAGGCATACCGGGTGAGTCAGGCACATGGAAAAGGCGATGACCAGCACGAAATACAGGAAGTTCACCGCCGGATGGCAGCTGCCGAACACGTCGCTGTATCGCATGGTCATCGCCTCCCTTCGCCGGTTCTTCTCACTCGCCCACGGCGGCCCCGCCGCCTACATCCTGTCCCAGATCGCAGGTATAGACCCAGCAGATCACATCACCCGGCTGCACCGTGTAGCAGGAGCAGCCGTAGTTGGGATACCAGTCGTTGACGCTGTACATCCAGCCGGAGCCGCTGCCCACGTCGAATTCATACAGGTTGTGGATGCCCTGAATGTAGGCACTCTCATACAGGGGCGTCCATTTGGACTCCATCTGGATGCGATTTTCCCGGCACACCCGCTGCAGCACGTCAAAGACGTTTTCCCCGGTCTGGAAGCCCACCTCCACCGGGGCCAGAATGACGCCGTCCTGAGGCACCTGCTCCCGCTTGTCGGGGTCGCAGGCGTCCATATTGTCCAGAATGGTGGCGCAAGAGATGGAGATGGTGCAGGTGGCGTCATAGTCCACCTGCTTGGCGCCGCAGCCGGCCAGAGCCAGCAGCATCAGCATCGCTGAAAGCGCCGCAAAGATACGTTTTTTCACGGAAGATCGCTCCTTTCCGACCCGGTGCAGTCAGGAAAAAGGCCGGTTCCCTCCGGAAACCGGCACCGGCCGCCCCGCCGCCCGCTCCGTCTCCGGTGAAGCGGCGTTCTGCGCTATCTCATTGTGTCCCATTATACGGAATCTCCTCCGGGAAGTCAACTGGAAAAGCCCTCCTCCACAGGGGAAGGAGGGCTTTATGTCCAAAGAACCCGCTGTGGGGAATTCACAGGAAGAACTTCCGGTGAAGGGAGCGGCGCAGAGGCGGACAGACGGCAATGATGATCAGCATCACCCCCAGCAGCACCCCGGCGGCCAGCGGATAGAAGGACCAGAAGAAGGTCTGGTGAACGCCGAAGGTCAGGTTCAGCAAAAACTCCAGCAGCATGGCAAGCCCGCCGGCGGCAATGAGGGCGCCGCCGAAGATGTAGAGATACCCCCGGCGGACGTAGCGCAGCAACGCCACCACGGTGGTGATGAGCACCCCGATGGATCCTGCCACGGGGAAGGCGAAGGTCAGGAACCAGTGTCCGCCGGTGGCGAGGTCGATATACAGCAGGTACAGAATAATGGCGGCAAAATCTAGCGGCACGAAGATCGCCGGG
>USIZ01000298.1 GCA_900554855.1 uncultured Eubacteriales bacterium
GAGCGCGATTCCCACTGGAATTGAATTCCCCCGGCCACACGGCCCTTCCTCCCAGAACGCAGCAAAACCACAGGGTGGTTCTCCGCCTTAGGATTCGATCCCTCTGGACACCAGGTACTTTTAGACCATGAGGGCCACTTTGAAGGTGATGGCATCGTCAAACTCCCGCAGGTCCAGGCCGGTGAGCTTCTTGATCTTCTCCAGGCGGTAAACCAGGGTGTTCCGGTGGACGAAGAGCTTTCGGGCCGTCTCGGAAACGTTGAGGTTGTTTTCAAAGAACTTGTTGATGGTGAACAGGGTCTCCTGATCCAGGGCGTCGATGGGGTTCTTCTTAAAGACCTCCTGAAGGAACATCTGGCACAGGATGGTGGGCAGCTGATAGATCAGGCGGCCAATGCCCAGATTCTCATAGTTGATGACGCTGCGCTCGTTCTCAAATACCTTGCCGACCTCAATGGCCATCTGAGCCTCCTGATAGGCCCGTGCCAGATCACGGACATGGCTGACGATGGTGCCGATGCCAATGACCACCTTCACCTTCAACTCGGTGGAGACGGCCTCTTCAATGCTCTTGGCAATCTTATAGAGGTCCTTGCCGTTGGTGGCTTCGGTGACCTGCTTGACCAGTGCCACGTCGGTCTCGCTGATGGAGATCACATAATCGGTCTGGCGGTCGGGATACAGCCCCTGCACCACATCGATGACGGATACATCCACGCTGCCCTCCTGGCGCACGAGGAATACGGCGCGGGGGACCTCGGAGACGAAGTGCAGCTCCTTGGCCCGCAGATAAATATCGCCCAGCAGGATGTTGTCGGACAGAATGCTTTTGACGAAGGCGGCCTTGTCGTGCTTCTCCTCGAAGTAGGTCTTGGCACCGTTCAGTGCCACGGCGGACATGGAGCAGATCGTCGCCGCCGCGTCATCCTCGCCGGAGACGAAAACGGCATAGTCGAACTGTGCCCCGAGACCGTTCAGTGCCTTAAAGGTGTTGCCGTTGCGGATGATCATGCCGCCGTGCTCGGCGGCAAGCAGCTCCACGGCGCCGGACAGAGTCTCCCCGATGCGGGAAAGCTCACTGCAAGCGACGATGGTGCCGTTGATATCAATGACGCCGATGGTGCGGCTGGTGCTCTCTTTCAGCTGGAGCACGACACTCTGAAATACGCGGCTGGACATGTTTACTCCTTTCTCCTGTTCAAAACCTGTTTTGGTTGTATAATCTCTCCAAATTGTCTTTTATTCTAACATTAAATCTGGTCTTTTTCAATAGGTTTTTAAAAATATTTTGTATAAAATGACGAACTTATTTGAGCTGCGCCAGCTCCTCAGTCGTCAGGGGGCGGAATTCTCCCAGCTGGAGCGCCTGATCCAGCTCCAGCGGTCCCATGGAGAGCCGTTTCAGCCCGGTCACCGGCTTGCCCCGCTGGGCAAGCATACGCTTGACCTGATGAAATTTGCCCTCCCGGAGCGTCACGCGGCAGAGCCCGGGGCCCAGATCCTCCAGCCCGGCGGGCATACATTGGGTGCCGTCGCCCAGCGTCAGCCCGGCTTCAAAGGCCGCAGTGTCAGCGTGATCCACCTGTCCGTCGATCTTGGCCAGATAGACCTTGTCCACATGGTGCCTGGGGGAGAGCAGGCGGTGGGCCAGCTCTCCGTCGTCGGTGAGCAGCAAAAGTCCCTCGGTGTCGTTGTCCAGCCGCGCGACAGGGAACAGGCTCCGGTATTCCTCCGGCAGAAGGTCCAGCACGGTCTTTTGCCGCCGGTCTTCGGTGGCAGTCAGCACACCGCCGGGCTTGTTGAGCATCAGGTAGCGGAATTTTGCCCAGATGACCTGTGCGCCATCCACTTCGACGCGCTGGGACGCTGGGTCCACTTTGCGCTCGGCGGCGCGTTCCACCTGAGCGTCCACGCGCACACGGCCCTGCTTCAGCAGCAGCTTGGCCTCTTTGCGGGACCAGCGGCCCGTGTCCGAGAGCAGCTTGTCCAGCCGCAGTTGCGTTGCCATGCTTGGTTCTCCCTTCCGTTCTGTCTGCCCCCTCAGGTGCATACCCTGTGTGTGAGGTGGGCGATATGGTGTTTCTGACAGTTAAATTGCCGCCGCGCAGAGTGCGGCTGGCCGCTCTGGCCGCCGGAGCGGTGTTGCTGGCGGCGCTATTGATCGTTTCTGTGCTCCGGCATCCCAGCACCGAAACGCTGTCGTCGGGGGAGCACGATATCCTGCTCTGCCTCGACTGTCTGGACGGCTTCGGCTGGGAGGCCGAGCCGGAGCCGGTGAGCGTGGAGGAGTGCACTCTGAGTACGCAGCTGAGTGAGGGCTATCTCGCCCTCCAACGGGAAGCCGGGTTCGACCTCAGCGACGATATGGGGCAAACTGTTAACCG
>USIZ01000299.1 GCA_900554855.1 uncultured Eubacteriales bacterium
TGACTGGAGTTCAGACGTGTGCTCTTCCGATCTCCGTTATCGGCGGCCCCATCGGCATGACCGGCTATGTGATGGCCGTCAACTACATGGGCGCTTCCATCGGCGCCGTGGCCAGCGCCATCTTCCCCGCGATCGGCGCCATTCTGGCCTATTTCTTCCTGAAGGAGAAAATGCAGTGGTACCGCTGGCTTTTCCTGCTGGCCACCCTGCTGGGCGTTTACGGTCTGAGCTACTCTCCCGACCTGAATGTCAGCAACTTCTGGCTGGGCATCATCGGCGCGCTGATGTGTGCCTTCGGCTGGGGCATTGAGGCCGTCATTCTGGCCAAGTGCATGCAGGATCCCGAGGTAAAGGACGAGTATGCGCTCCAGATCCGTCAGACCACCTCCGCCTGCGTCTACGGTATCATCATCCTGCCCATCCTGAGAGGCTGGGGTTTCACGATCAGCCTGTTCACCGGCCACACCGGCTGGCTGCTGCCCACCATCGTGATTGCCGCCTTCTTTGCGACGCTCTCCTATCTGTGCTACTACAAGGCCATCTCCCGCATCGGAGCTTCCAAATCCATGGCTCTGAACGTGACTTACGGCGCATGGGCCATTTTCTTCACCGTGGTCATCCTGCGCGACACCAGCGTGCTGACGCCCATGACCATTTTCTGCGCTCTTGTTGTCATTGTGTGCAGCATTCTGTCTGCCGCTGACTTCAAAGAGCTGTTCGGTAAGAACAAAGCCTGAGTTTCAGCTTTTTCGCCCTGAACGCCATTATTTTGGTGTTCAGGGCAATTTTTTGTCGAATTTTAAAGGATTTTCAGTTGTGATTCTTTTTTAAATAGTATATACTAATATTTTGTGTGAAAAAGAGGTTAACTGAGAGGGAGACTTTAGTACATGAAGCTTTACATTGATCCCGGCACGGGAAGTATGCTGTTTGCCATTCTGATCGGCATTATCAGCGCGGTGACCTATCTGCTGAAAAGCTGGTGGCTCAAACTGCGTTTCCTTTTGAGCGGCGGCAAAAAGGTGGAGACGGACCAGAAGAAGCTGCCCATTGTCATCTTCTCCGACGACAAGCGCTACTGGAGCGTATTCAAGCCGGTCTGCCTGGAAC
The DNA here is from genome assembly GCA_900554855.1 of uncultured Eubacteriales bacterium. Lineage (GTDB taxonomy): Bacteria > Bacillota > Clostridia > Oscillospirales > Oscillospiraceae > UMGS1766. The sequence continues at coordinate 1,111 of USIZ01000299.1, forward strand.
TGGACAAGCGGGGCGTGGACGTGGTCTATATGACCGCGTCAGAGGACGATCCGGCCCTCAGCAACGAATTTCCGCATATTCGAGCGGAATTTATCAGCAGCGGAAACAAGGCTTATGCCAAGCTGAACTTTCTGAACGCCTCCATTGTACTCTCCAGCACGCCGGGACTGGATGTCTACCAGTGGAAGCGCTCCCATCAGGTGGACTGGTACGTCCATATGCTCCACGCGGCCAGCGATGTGATCGGATACAAGAGCTTTGGCATCGACTACTATGATGCCCTCCTGCTCTCCGGCCAGTATCAGGTCGACGATGTGCGGGCACTGGAGGAACTGCGGCACCTGCCCGCCAAGGAACTGGTCAAAATCGGCATTCCCTATATGGACGACATGGCCGCGCGGCTGGCCGCCGACGGAAGCGCGCCTCCCCATGCGCGCACTATCCTGCTGGCCCCCTCCTGGGGCGAGAGTGCTATTTTCAAAAAATTCGGCGGCAAAATCATCGATGTTCTGCTGGATACCGGCTATCACATTGTAATCCGCCCTCATCCTCAGTCCTTTACGGCGGAAAAAGAAATGATGGACAAGCTCATGCAAAGCTATCCCGCCTCTGATCAGCTGGAGTGGAACCGAGATCCTGACAACTATGAGGTGCTCCGCCGCTCTGATCTGTTGATCTCCGACTTCTCCGGCGTCGTATTCGACTTCTCCCTGGTCTACAACAAGCCGGTCATCTATGCGGACACTGAATTTGATACCTCCCCCTACGATGCCTGGTGGCTGAAAAAGGACTACTGGACCTTTGGCGCGCTGCCCCGCATCGGCCAGAAACTGACGCCGGACAACATGGGACAGCTGAAAGAGATGATCGATGCCTGCCTGACCGATCCACGCTATGCGGCCGGACGCGACGAGATCCGCGACGAGACCTGGGAGCACCCGGGCGAGGGCGCCGTCCGGGCAGCGGATTACCTGGTCAACAAGCTCAAAGAGCTGAACACTGAGAAAGGAGGAGAGGCATAATGTCATTTCTGAACATCTTATATACCCTGCTGATCCAGCCGCTCCAGCTCTTCTTTGAGCTCGTCTATATGGCCGCCGATTGGATCATCGGCGACCCGGGGTTGTCCATCATCGCGCTGAGCCTTGCCATGAACTTTCTGGTGCTTCCCCTTTACCGCAAGGCCGACGCCATGCAGGAGGAGGAGCGTCAGACGGAACTGCGGCTCCATGAAGGGCTGA
>USIZ01000300.1 GCA_900554855.1 uncultured Eubacteriales bacterium
AGAGCGGGCACATAGGACTGGAGGGAGCAGTTGGACTTTACGGCGATAAAGCCGCGCTTGGTGCCCAGACGCTTGCGCTGAGCGGCAATGACGTCCAGGTGCTCGGGGTTGATCTCAGGCACCACCATGGGGACGTCGGGCGTGAAGCGGTGGGCAGAGTTGTTGGACACCACCGGACACTCGTGCTTGGCATAGGCCTCCTCCAGCGCACGGATCTCGTCCTTCTTCATGTCAACGGCGCAGAACACAAAGTCCACGGCGGCAGCGATCTTTTCAATGTCGGCGGTGGCGTCCATCACGACCAGCTTTTTGGCCTCCTCGGGGATGGGGGTGTCCATGGCCCAGCGGGGGGCGACGGCTTCCTCATAGGTCTTTCCGGCGCTGCGGGCGCTGGCGGCGACAGTGGTCAGCTGGAACCAGGGGTGGTTTTCCATCAGGGTGACAAAACGCTGACCGACCATGCCGGTACAGCCAACAACACCAACTTTGTACTGTTTCATGACGATTACCTCCAAAAAAAAGCGCCAGCGGGTTGAAAAACCGGCTGGCTTTGTACTATAATGTCCGGGTGACAGGGTGCAGACCGGCCAATATGCAAAAGGCAGCGACAGCTCAACATCAGATAAGTGATCCTGATGACAGTCACAGGGCTGTTCGCACCTGCGCCCAGGCAGCCTTTCCCACCGGAGAGCGGCTCCTTCGGCGGAATTCCCTTTTGTCCGGCTTCGTTGAGCTCGGTGCTCTCGGCTGGAGGACTGATGAATTCCGCGCCTCTATCACGCATTTTAGTTTACTTTAACACAATAAATTAAGTGCGTCAAGCGGCAGAGTGAGTCAGGGTGGAGAAAATAGTTCAGGCACCTCTCCTATATTTTATACAAAAGGACGGAAGTTCCATTCTATGAAGACAAGCGATTTTAACTATGACCTGCCCCAGGAGCTCATTGCGCAGACTCCGCTTGACCGCCGGGACGGCTCCCGGCTGATGACACTGGACAAGACCACCGGTGAGATCGGCCACCATCATTTCTATGACCTGCCCCAATTCCTGCGCCCCGGGGACTGCCTCGTGCTGAATAACTCCCGGGTGCTGCCTGCCCGGCTCATCGGCCACCGTCCTACCGGCGGCGCGGTGGAGATCCTGCTGCTGGTGGACAAGGGAGGCGACGTGTGGGAGTGTCTTGTGCGCCCGGGCAAAAAGCTGCGCGAGGGTGCCCGTGTTACCTTTGGAGAAGGTCAGCTTCAGGCGGAGGTGCAGGAGGTTCTGCCCGATGGCAACCGGCTAGTACATTTTGAGTACAAAGGCATCTTTCTTGAGGTTCTGGAGGAGCTGGGCCGGATGCCGCTTCCGCCTTATATCAAGGCCGAACTGAAGGATCAGGAGCGCTATCAGACGGTTTATTCTAAGGTGGTCGGCTCTGCGGCGGCCCCCACGGCGGGATTGCACTTCACCCCGGAACTGCTGAAGCAGATCGAGACTATGGGCGTCAAGCTGTGCTATGTCACCCTTCATGTGGGTCTGGGCACCTTCCGCCCGGTGAAAGAGGACGAGATCACGGAGCATGAGATGCATTCGGAATACTGCGTCATCCCCCGGGAGACTGCCGATATCATCAACGAAACCAAGAAAAACGGCGGCCGTGTGATCTGTGTTGGCACGACATCCTGCCGCACGCTGGAGAGCTGGGCGGCGGAGGATGGCACTATGACTGCCACCGGCGGCTGGACAAACATCTTCATTTACCCGGGCTACCGCTTCAAGGTGATGGATGCTCTGGTCACCAATTTCCACCTGCCGGAGTCCACTCTTATTATGCTGGTATCTGCGCTGGCGGGCCGTGAGCACGTTCTGAATGCCTACAATGAGGCTGTGCGCGAGAAATATCGCTTCTTCTCCTTTGGCGATGCTATGTTCATCAGCTGAGAAGATAAAAGAATGCCCCTGTTTCCAGTCTATGCGGGAAGCAGGGGCGTGTGACCTTGACGATTTTGATGCAAACCATTATACTATCAATTTGTCTGCCTTTTTCTTTTGTGTCGTCGGATCAGATGGCATATGAGCTCCAATAGACCCAGTGCGCACAGCGCGCCCAGGGTATCGATGCCCACATCCCGCACCGATGGCCCGCGTCCGGCGACAAAAGACTGGTGGAATTCATCGCTGGCTGCCACGGCGGCGCAGATGAGCGGTGTCAGCGGAATGCGTAATTGGGGACGGATCCGATAGACCCCAAAAGGAAGCGAGACGCTCAGACACAGCAGGGCGTATTCTGTCATATGCGCGCCCTTGCGCACCCAGAATTCGATGGCCTTGGCCTGCACAGCGATGGCGTCCGGCGAGTAGTCGCC
>USIZ01000301.1 GCA_900554855.1 uncultured Eubacteriales bacterium
TCTTACTGCTCGATGACGCACTTGCTGCCATAGTGCAGACCCAGCTCCAGCGCATCGCGCAGTTCGTCCGCACTGTGGGCAATGGACACGCCGATCGAGGAGCCGCTGCTCAGCGGCTTGACCACGCAGGGCAGCTTGGTGCGCTCCAGCAGAGCCGGGATGTCCGCCTGCGTATACTCTACCGTCTCCCAGGCGGGCGTAATAACGCCCTGCGCCGCCACCAGCTGCTTGGTCATATCCTTATCCATCGCAATGCCGCTGCTCAGATAGTCGGAGCCGGTGTAGAGAATGCCATGCATATCCAGCGCAGCCTGAAGCCGTCCGTCCTCTCCGCTGCCGCCGTGGAGCGCAAGGAAGGTCACATCTGCCGTCCGGCACAGGTCAATGACCCGATCGCCGAAAATACTGGGGCTCTTCTTTTTGCGTGCGGCGATCACCGCGTCCAGATCCGGGGCCTGGGTGGAGACTTTTTTCCACTCCTCCGGAATGGGTGCATCATAGAGGGATTCCAGCGTGCCGGAGTAGTCGTCCAGTCCGAAAAACAGATCCGCCAGTGCCACCTGATGGCCCCGCTCCCGCAGAGCCTGAGCCACCATCGTGCCGGAGGAAAGGGAGACATTGCGCTCCGTACTCAGTCCGCCGGCCAAAACAACGATTTTCAAAGGAAAACGCTCCTTTCAAATACCGAAAAAATTGCAGTCAATTAACCGTAGTATTATATCATCAAACCCGCCATATCACAACAACAAAGTGTTACAGCGGGTACTCAAAGACAGGGCTTCAAGAAAGCAGACCGCACCGGATGCAGAACAAACCGCATCCGGTGCGCCGGTTTCACAGGATTCCGCTGCCCGCAGGCAGCGGAAGAAAGTGCAATCTGTGTTTTCCGAGGGCGTGTACCTCGGAAAACACACTTCTCAGGAGAAATGAGCCGACTTTTCGTGCAGCGAATCGAGGTTCATTTCTCCTGCATCTTTCTCTTTCTGACAGGGCTATGCCCTGTCAGAAAGAATATCAGCCCGGAGGCCAGGTCATGTCGCGGCCCGAAAGCACATGGAAGTGCAGGTGATGCACGCTCTGACCGGCCTGCTCGCCGCAGTTGGACACCACACGGAAATCGGTGATGCCCATCTCCTTTGTGACCTTGGAGATGACCTCAAAGGCGTGCGCCACCACACCGGAATTTTCCGGAGTGATCTCGCCGCAGGAACCGATGTGCGCCTTGGGGATCACCAGAAAGTGGACCGGAGCCTGCGGGTCGATGTCATAAAAGGCATAGACCTGATCGTCCTCATAGACCTTGTTGGAGGGGATCTCCCCCGCCGCGATCTTGCAGAAGAGGCAGTCGCTCATATTTGTTCGCTCCTTTCATCGAAAGTTTGATCTTCACCGGACCGCCCGCCCACAGGCAGGCGGTTCAGACTTAAAGTCCCAGCTTTTCCGCCACAAAATCGTCCACAGTGGCCAGGGCGTCATCCAGCTTCAGCACATCCTTGCCACCGCCCATTGCGGAATCGGGCTTGCCGCCGCCGCTGCCGCCGCAGATCTTAGTGACATTCTTGATGATCTCGCCCGCCTTGATGCCGGCCTTCACGGCGGCCTTGCAGCCGACCGCCAGGAAGGTGATCTTCTCGCCGTTGATGCTGCTCAGAACAGCCACCACGTTCTCCTCCTTGTCCCGGAGGAAGTCGCCGATCTTGCGCAGAGCGTCTGCGCCGGTATCGTTCAGGGTAGCCGTCAGCACCTTCATGCCGCCCACATTCTTGGCGGAGAGCAGGTAGCGATCCGCTTCACCCAGCATCTCGCGGTCCTTGTAGCGCTCCACTGCATGGCGCAGGTCGCGGATCTCGCTCAGGGCCGCCTCCACGCGGCCGGCCAGTTCAGCAGGCTTGACCTTCAGCATTGCCGCCACATCCTGCACCTCATGCTCCATGTCGGTCATGGTGCGTAGGCTCTCGCGGCCGGTAGTGGCCTCAATACGGCGCACACCGGAGGCAACGCTGCCCTCGCTCTTGATGTGGAACGCGCCCACCATGGCGGTATTGGCCACATGGGTGCCGCCGCAGAACTCCATGGAGTAGTCCTGATCGTTCTCGTCCTTCATGCGCACGACGCGGACGGTGTCGCCATACTTCTCGCCGAACAGAGCCATGGCACCCAGCTTCTTGGCATCGTCAATGCGCATAACGTCGGTGACCACTTCGCCGCCGGCCAGCACCGCGTGGTTGACCATCCGCTCAATGCGGAACAGCTCCTCGGGGGTAACGGCAGAGAAATGGGTAAAGTCAAAGCGCAGGCGGTCGGGCTCGTTCAGGGAGCCGGCCTGATGGACATGGTCGCCCA
>USIZ01000302.1 GCA_900554855.1 uncultured Eubacteriales bacterium
GAGAGCACGCTGGCGGGCAACACCGTCATGCAGCGCCTCTTTGACGGCCGCACGGTGGCGGGGATCGCTGCCGTACCCTTTGAACCGGAGACCCTCTTCGCGGAGTCGGCGGGGAAGCCGCTGCGCGGCGTGCCGGTGCGCTTTGCCCCCTGCGTGGCGGGCTATGTGGGCGGCGATATCACCGCCGGACTGCTGGCCTCCGGCTTGATGGAAAAGAGCGGGAACCATCTGTTCCTGGACATTGGTACCAACGGCGAGATGGCGCTGGGGGGAAAGGATGGTTTTCTCTGCTGTGCGGTGGCCTCCGGCCCGGCCTTTGAGGGTGCGGGTATCTCCTGCGGGATGCCGGGTATCGACGGGGCGGTCAGCCATGTGCGCTGGCAGAGCGGATTCCTCTGGGATGTGGTGGGCGGCGGAGCCCCCAAGGGCCTGTGCGGCTCCGGGCTGCTGGATCTGGCGGCGGTGCTGCTGGAGCGGGAGGTCATTACCCCCGGCGGGCGGCTGCTGCCCCCGGAGGAGGCGCCCGCGGAAATGCGGCGCTGGCTGGAGCGGGACGCACACGGAAACGGCGTGTTCCACCTGACGCCCGAGATAGCGCTGACCGCCGAGGATGTGCGGGCGCTGCAGCTGGCCAAAGCGGCAGTGGCCGCAGGCATTCAGGTGCTGCTGGAGCGGCGGGGCATTGCGGCTGACAAGCTGGACGGCATCTATCTGGCCGGAGGTTTCGGAAACTACCTTGACCCAAAGAGCGCGGTGTGCATTGGGATGCTCCCGGAGGCCTGCGCCGGAAGGCTGCACAGTCTGGGCAATTCCGCACTGGCCGGGGCCTCCATGCTGGCACTGGACGGGCGAAGGTGGGCGGAGATCGGTGCGCTCACCCGGAGCTGCCAGAGCATCACCTTGTCAGGCAATCCTGATTTTAATAACGCATTCGCGGCGCACATGCCGTTTTGAGAACTAAAGTATGGAGGATATAGTATGGAGATCCGTTTTCCCTTGATTTTGGACGGCGCCACCGGAACGCAGCTGCAAAAGCGCGGCTTTGAGGGCGACATCAGCACCGAGCAGTGGGTGCTCGCCCATCCGGAGGCCATTCAGGACGTCCAGCGGCGTTACGCAGATGCGGGTAGTCAGGTGATTTACGCCCCCACCTTCGGCGCAAACCGCCAGAAGCTGGAGGAGCGGCATATTTTTAACCAGACTGTCGAGTATAACCGAAAGCTGACCGCCATCTCCAAGGAGGCGGTGGGCGGCCGGGTGTGGATTGCCGGGGACATGGCCCCTACCGGACTGTTCCTCGCCCCGCTGGGCACAGCCACGTTTGAAGAACTTGTGGATATTTATACAGAGCAGGCCGCCGGTCTGGAGCAGGCCGGGGTGGATCTCTATGTGGTGGAGACCATGATGACGCTGTCCGACGCCCGGGCGGCGGTGCTGGCCATCCGAAGCGTCAGCGACAAGCCGATTTTCGTCACCTTCACCTGTGATGAGAGCGGCCGCAGCCTGTCCGGCACCGATGTCACGGCGGCGCTGACGGTTTTGCAGGGGATGGGGGTCAGCGCCTTCGGCCTGAACTGCTCCACCGGCCCGGATCAGATGCTCGTTCAGCTCAAGCGTCTGCACCGATATGCCCGGGTACCGCTGATTGCCAAGCCAAATGCCGGTATGCCGGAGATCGTGGATGGACAGGCGATTTACAACTGTCCGCCGGAGGAGTTTGTCTCCTTTGTAGATGAGATGCTGGCGGTGGGTGTGAGCATTTTCGGCGGCTGCTGCGGCACCGACGAGGGGCATATTGCCGCGCTGAAGCAGGTGCTGGCGGGAAAACCGTTCCATCGGCCTGCACCGGAGTTCACCGACCTTCTGCCCGCCTCTACCGAGAAGGAGCCGAAGTACCTGCCGGTGGATGCAGCCCACGGGGCGGTCATCTCCGCCGAGGGCGATTTTGAGAGTGCACTGTCGGATGCGATGGAGGACGAATTCCCGATGGCCGCGGTGCGTATCGCAGACTGGGGCGATGTGGATGCACTGGCAGACATTCAGTATATGATCTCCAAGCCGCTGTGCCTGGCCTGCGATGATGCAGAGCTGCTGGAGTCGGCTCTGCGGGTCTATCAGGGCAGGGCGCTTTATGAGGGGACGCTGACCGAGGAACAGCTGGCGCCGCTGGTGGACAAATACGGACTGCTGATTTAAAGGCGAGAAAAATGCGGGAGAAACCAACTGGTTCTCCCGCATTTTTATTTTGCCAGCATATGAAATTCTGCGGTTCCTTTTTCGCTGAAGTAGGGGGCTAAAACCGCCCAGTGTTCGCCGACAAAGC
>USIZ01000303.1 GCA_900554855.1 uncultured Eubacteriales bacterium
TGGACGCGGGCTGGATCCCCCATGCCCATCAGGTGGGTCAGACCGGCAAGACCGTGTCCCCCAAGCTGTATATTGCAGTGGGTATCTCCGGCGCGATCCAGCATCTGGCCGGTATGAGCGCCAGCGATACCGTTGTGGCGATCAACAAGGACCCCGACGCGCCGATCTTTGATGTGGCCGATTACGCAGTGGTGGGTGACCTCTTTGAGGTGGTTCCCGCACTGGTCGAGGAGCTGCGCGCCAAGAAGGCGGAGTAAATCCATATTTGACTGGACTGACAGAGCCGACCACAGGGTCGGCTCTGTTTTTTTGCTGCGCGGGAGGTTTCTTTTATAAGCGGTCGGTGCTATAATATAAACTGTATCATTATCTGTATATCGGGAGGGCTCGCCCATGGATGCTGTCAAATTAAAAAAAGAACTGTCATGCGCCTGTCCGGCGCTGGAGCTGCTGGAGCAGGAGCCGATGGCCCGCCACACCTCCTTCCGCATCGGCGGCGCGGTCAAGCTGATGGCCCGGGTGAAGAGCGAGGCGGAGTTCGCGGCGGCATTGAAAATTGCCGCGCAGAATGGCGTCAACCCCTTTGTACTGGGCAATGGCACCAATGTGCTGGCCGGGGACGGAGAACTGGATGAATTTGTGATTCTGACCGTCGGCGGGCTGGACACACTGGGGCTGACCGGTGAGGCGGAGATCACCTGCGGCGCAGGTGTCCCGCTGTCCAGACTGGCCGTCTTTGCCATGGAGCACAGCCTGACCGGCTTGGAGTTTGCCCACGGTATTCCGGGTACGCTGGGCGGCGGCATGGCGATGAATGCCGGTGCCTATGGCGGTGAGCTGAAGGACGTGGCGGCAGCGAGCCGCTATCTGACCCGTACTGGTGAAGCCGGTGTGCTGCGGGGGGAGGAGCAGCAGCTCACCTACCGCCACAGCGCCTTCTCCGACGGTTCCAAATTTGTCACCTCCGCGGTGTTGAGGCTTCAGAAGGGGGACAAAACCAGGATTCGCGCAAAAATGGAGGAGCTGGCTCAGAAGCGCCGTGCCAGCCAGCCGTTGGAATACCCCAGCGCGGGCAGCACCTTCAAGCGTCCGGTAGGCGGCTATGCGGCGGCGCTGATCGATCAGTGCGGATTGAAGGGACGCAGGGTCGGCGGTGCGCAGGTGAGCGAAAAGCACGCGGGCTTTGTCATCAATACCGGAACGGCCACTTGTGCCGATGTGCTGGCCCTGACGGATGAGATCCGGGCGACCGTTCTGCGGGAGACCGGCATCGCGCTGGAACTGGAGATCCGCCGCCTGGGCTGAGAGGAGAGGTGCAGAATGGATTTTGTAATTATCACCGGTCTGTCCGGTGCGGGAAAGAGCCGGGCGGCCGAATTCCTGGAGGATGCGGGCTTTTACACCGTGGACAATATCCCACCGGAGTTCATGCCAAAGTTTGCGGAGTTCTGTATGCACGCAAACGGTCGCTATGACCGGGTGGCATTGGTGAGCGATGTGCGCTCCGGCGGCAGTTTCGAGCCGCTGCTCCACGCGCTGGATGAGCTGGAAGCGATGCACTGCCCCTATCAGCTGCTGTTCATGGAGGCGGCCCTGCCTACCATCATCAAGCGCTATAAAGAGACGCGCCGTCAGCACCCGCTGTCCAGTGCGGGCGGATCGCTGACGGACGCCGCCAACCGGGAGCGGCAGTTGATGCAGCCCGTGCGGGATCGCGCCACCTATGTGCTGGATACCACCAGCTTTGCGTCCACCAGTATGCTCCGCGCCGCGCTGGAAAAGCTCTTCGGCACCAATGGAGGGCAGACCGGGCTTGCGGTGAATGTCATGAGTTTCGGGTTTAAATACGGCCTTCCGCTGGAAGCCGACCTTGTTATGGATGTGCGCTTTCTGCCCAATCCGTTCTATGTGGAGGGGCTGAAACAGCAGTCCGGTCTTGACCAGCCGGTGCAGGATTACCTGAATTCCTTTCCGGTGACGCACACTTTTGAAGAAAAGCTTTTTGATCTGCTCGGCTTCCTCCTGCCCCACTATGTGGAGGAGGGGAAGAGTATCCTGACGCTGGCCATTGGCTGCACCGGCGGCCGCCACCGCTCCGTGGCGCTGACCCATGCGGCAGCGGCATGGCTGCGGGAGCAGGGCTATACCGTCAGTGAATATCATCGTGATATGACGAGGACTTGATGCTATGAGTGCTTATCGGTTTACATCGGATGGTCCCAATATCGTTGCCATCGGCGGCGGTTCCCCCATCGATGCCGCCAAGGCCATGTGGATCAAGTACGAGTATCCTGACATCACCTTT
>USIZ01000304.1 GCA_900554855.1 uncultured Eubacteriales bacterium
CAGCATGGGGATGGGCACCTCAATGAACATGAGCACGAAGGCCACCGCGCTGAGCATGGCGGTGACGACCAGAGAGCGGGTGGTCACGCGCTTCCTGGATTTGGATGCAGTCTGAGTTGCAGTAGTCATAATAAAAGACTCCTTATGAAAATAGTAAACACCTGAAAGTCCTATGCCTTTCAGGTGCTGCAATTTCATTCGGAGCTGCGCTAAAAATACAACACATCTTCTTTCATCCAGACTTTACTGTCGGTATCGGAGTTGCACCGATTCATACCCAAAGAGGCTCGCGGACTTTACCGCCGGTCGGGAATTTCACCCTGCCCTGAAGACACATCTGTTCAGTTGTTCCGTGATTTAATATAGCACGCATTCCGGTGAAATGCAACTCTTTTTTGTATTTGTTTTTCGCATTGACGAATGAGAAATAATCACCTACAATGGTCTATATGAATTTTAAAGAGAGGAGGTGCGCCCGTGGGAGAGGAGATCACCTGCTGCTTTACCGGCCACCGGCCCCACCGCCTGCCATGGCATGAGGACGAACTGGACCCCAGATGTCAGCGTTTCCGTGCCGAGCTGGATCGACAGGTGGCGATGGCCTATGACCGGGGGTACCGCCACTTTATCTCCGGCATGGCCCAGGGGGGCGACCTGATGTTCTGCGAAGCGGTGCTCAAGCTGAGAGAGGCGCATCCGGATGTGGTGCTGGAGGCCGCCGTGCCCTATCCCGGTCAGGCGGATCGGTGGAAAGCTGCCCAGCAGGAGCGCTACCGCCGCCTGCTGGCTCAGTGTGATCTGGAGACCATGGTCCAGCAATCATATACTTCGGGCTGTATGCTGCGGCGCAATTATTACATGGTGGAGCGCTCCGGCCTGCTCATCGCCCTCTATGACGGCACCCCCGGCGGCGGCACCTGTAATACGCTGCTCTACGCCATTCGCCGCGCACTGGATGTGATCCAGCTGGATCCGGCGCAGTTTTGATCTTTTGACGGGACAGGCTTCGGCCTGTCCCGCTTTTGCTTTTGACCTTTTTTTCGCCGGCGCATAGAATGGCTTAGCCGACGAGAAAAGGACGGTGTGATCTACATTGAAACGCGAATACTATTTTTGGGTGGTCGGCGGTGATCTGCGGCAGGTCAGGCTGGCCCAGCTGCTGCAAATGGACGGACATACGGTGCAGACCTATGCCATGGAGCGGCGGGAGACAAAGGAAGCTCTGAGTGGTTCAGATACGCTGAACGGCATTGAACGGTGTGACTGCGTGATCCTGCCTCTGCCTGCGGTGGGAGAGGGCGGCATTCTGAATGCTCCGCTGTCTGACCGTAAAGTTCCCCTGAGCGCCGTTGCAGGGCGGTTGAAACCGGGGCAGATCCTGTGCGGCGGCAAACTGGACGCGGAATTTGTGCGCTCGGCCCGAGAAAAGGGCTGCCGCGTTTATGACTATTTTGAGCGAGAGGAACTGGCCGTCAAAAATGCAGTGCCCACGGTGGAGGGAGCCATTCAGATCGCCATGGAGGAGCTGCCTACAACGCTGTTTGGTTCCCGGGTGCTGGTCATTGGCTATGGCCGCGTCGGCCGTCTGCTGGCCCACAGGCTCAAGGGGCTTGGAGCCCGAGTGACGGTGTCCGCCCGCAGCTTTCGGGATCTGGCGTGGATCGAGGCCTATGGATACTGTGCGGAGCATACGGATCAGCTGGCGGGCTGGCTGTGCAGCTATGATCTCATTATCAACACGGTTCCGGCGCAGGTGCTTGGAGAGGCTGCGCTGGAGGATGTGTCATCGGATTGCCTTATCATTGATCTGGCCAGCCGTCCCGGCGGAGTGGATTTTGAATCCGCCGCGGCGCTGGGGATCAAGGTGATCTGGGCGCTGTCCCTGCCCGGAAAAGTCGCCCCGCTGAGCTCGGGGCAGATCATTCGGGATACGGTATATCATATTTTACAGGAGGCGGAGCCATGACGCTGGCAGAAGCACGGGTGGGGTTCGCTGTCTGCGGCTCCTATTGTACATTTTTGCAGGTATTCCCGGTGCTGGAGCAGCTTACGGAGCAGTGCCTGTCCGTGCAGACCATCTTTTCGGAGCGCGCCGCCCGGACGAACACCCGTTTTGGCCTGGCGGCGGAGTTCCTTGCGCGGGCAGAGCAATATACTGGCCGCGCGCCGATCCTGACGATCCGGGACGCGGAGCCCATCGGGCCGAAAAAGCTGCTGGATGTGCTCATCATCGCCCCGTGTACCGGCAATACGCTGGCCAAACTGGCGGCGGGGATCACGGATTCCAGCGTT
>USIZ01000305.1 GCA_900554855.1 uncultured Eubacteriales bacterium
CCATCACTCTGAGCGCCCCCAGATGGTGTTTCAGGATCCATACAGCAGTCTGAATCCGTCCAAAACCATTGGTTGGATCCTGGAAGAGCCGCTGCGCATTCAGGGGAAGCTCTCCGCCCCGGAGCGGAAGGCGGCGGTCATCCGAATGCTGGAGCGGGTGGGACTCGGCGCGGAGTATGCCGCCCGAAAGCCCCATGAGCTCTCCGGCGGTCAGCGCCAGCGGGTCAGCATCGCGTCAGCGGTCATCACCCGCCCCCGACTGGTGATTGCCGACGAACCGGTCAGCGCGCTGGACGTGACCATTCAGGCCCAGATCCTGCGCCTGCTGGTAGATCTGAAAAAGGAGTATGATCTGAGCTATCTGTTCATCAGCCATGATCTCAACGTGGTCTATCAGATCTGTTCCCGGGTGCTGGTCATGAAAGAGGGTGCCATCGTGGAGCAGAACACGGTGGACGAACTCTTCGACCACCCGCAGCACCCCTATACCCGACAGCTTCTGGAAGCTGCGGAATGACCGAAATATTGGCAGAAGGCCCTTCTCCCCGTGCGGAAGAGGGGCCTTTCCATTTTACCGCTCCGTAAAATGCTGCAAAACAAGACTGTTTTCCGCCCTTGTCCGCCCTCTGTCTTTGTGTTACCATAGGGACGGGGAGGCGGACGGAATGTATTGTGAAAAGCGCAGTGAGTACAGTCATGCGCTGGCTGACGGACGAGTCGACGCCCTGCATCCGGATCATCAACGGCGGCACGCAGGATGTGCTGGCGGCGTGAATCGGATCAAATAGAAAAAACAAAAGAGAGGACAGAGTACGATTTGAAAAAGACGATGAAGCTTCTGCTCTGGGTGCTGGAGATTGTGGTCGGCTGCGCCCTGTTTTCCCTTGGATTTGACCTGTTTCTGGCCCCGCACAACATCAATGCCGGCGGCCTGAGCGGCCTTGCCATGATCATTGTGGAGCTGGCAGGCCGGGGCAGCGTGGGCTGGGTGACGCTGATCGCCAACATTCCGCTGTTCCTGATCGGCGGCAAAAAGATCGGGCGCAGGTTCTTTGTGGGTTCCCTGATCGGCTCAGTGGCCTTGTCCGGCTGGATGGAGGTCTTTGAGTTGCTGCCCGCCCTGGAGACCGAGCCTCTGCTGGGTGCGATCTATGGCGGCGCCCTCTGCGGCGTGGGCAGCGGCCTGGTGTTTCTGGCCGGAGCGTCCACGGGCGGGTCGGATATTGTGGTGCGCCTGCTCAAGCTGAAATGGCGCAATGTGCCCATTGGCAAGATCGTGCTGATCTCCGATGCGGTGGTAGTTGCCCTGACGGCACTGACCTTCCGCAATATGACCAGCATACTCTACTGCGGCATCACACTCTATGTCTGTACGCAGGTGCTGGATGCGGTGGTTTACAGCTTTGACTACTCAAAAGTTGCGCTCATTATTTCGGAACGTCATGAAGAGATCGCATCTGCGGTGCTCCACGAGCTGGATCGCGGCGCGACCTTCCTGAACGGTCAGGGCGCATACAGCGGCAAGGAGCGGAAAGTGGTGCTGGTGGCCATCAAGCGTCAGCAGCTGGCTGAGCTCAAGGAGCTGGTGGTTGGGATCGACCCCTCCGCCTTTATCATCCTTCAGGACAGCCACCAGGTGCTGGGCGACGGCTTTGCCCGTTATACGAGGGATTCTCTTTAAACGCAAAAATACAGGCGCAGGCCCCGGCGGATATAAAGAACCGCCGGGGCCTGTGTTTTGGGAGAAACTTTGGCACTACCTGGGACATAAAAAACGGTATACATTGTCAACCTTGGCAAAGGGGCGGGTGCGGGGGAGGGCCCTTCCGCACCCGCGCAGAAAAAGAAAAGAAAAACGCGTGTTTTACCAGAGCATCAGGCGCTCGGCGTCTTTGCGCAGCTGGGCGCGGAAGTCGGGGTGGGCGATGGAGATCAGATTGTCCACCCGCTGGCGGAAGTTCCGGCCGGCCAGCGGGGCAATGCCGAACTCCGTGACCACATAGTCGATGGAGCACCGGCTGGTGGTGACAGCGCTGCCCGGCGTCAGCTGAGCAGAGATCGTAGATACAGTGCCGTCCTTCTGGGTGGAGGGCAGGGCGATGATGGAGCGGCCACCTCGACTGTGGAGCGCGCCGTAGGTCATGTCAAACTGCCCGCCGGAGCCGGAATACTGACGGGAGCCGATGCTCTCCGCACAGATCTGGCCGGTCAGGTCCACATTGACGGCGGAGTTGATGGCCACGAAGTTGTCATTTTTGGCCACGGTGCGGGGATCGTTGTTCACATCACC
>USIZ01000306.1 GCA_900554855.1 uncultured Eubacteriales bacterium
ATCCCGGAGCTTATCGCCCATGGCGCCCTCCATATCCTCCACCTGCTGCCACAGATCCTGCGGCGTGATCTCGTAGGCGTAGAACTCCTCCGTCAGATCCGTCAGCTGCCGCAGAAACGCCGCCCGCTGGGAGGGCCGTCCGAACACCTTCAGCCGGCTGTGCAGTTCCTGCAGCGCCAGCCGCATGGTCAGCAGCTTACCGCCGCCGTCCAGCGTAAACTCCGCCAGACCGCCGGTCCGGGCCAGCACCCGGCTGCCGAGGCTCTGGAAGCTCAGCACCTCCGCATCACGGGAGGCCGTAGGCCCCAGCGCCCGGCACAGATCCACCTCCGCCTCATGGGAGATATGCTCCGGCACCAGCAGCACCTGCGGCCTCTGGCTGCGCTGCCGGGCCATGGTCTCCAGCACCCGGCGGGACTTTCCGGCCCCCGCCCGTCCGATCCATATGGAAAGCATGGCTTCCCTCCTTCACCTTACTCCGTCACGCCGGGGATATCCCCCACGCCGTCCAGCACCAGCCGGGGCCGGTACGGGAACTTCTTGATGTCCGCCCGGCCGGTGATGCCCGACAGCACCAGCACCGTATCAAGACCCGACTCGATGCCCGCCACCATGTCCGTATCCATCCGGTCGCCGATCATGGCCGCCTCCTCGGAGTGTACCCCAAGGATCCGCAGGCCCGGCCGCATCATCAGGGGCTTGGGCTTGCCCACAAAGTACGCGTTCTGACCGGTGGCCATCTCGATGGGTGCGATCATGGCCCGGCAGGCGGGGATGATGCCGTCCTCGGCAGGCCCCGTCAGATCGCTGTTGGTGCCGATGAGCTTGGCCCCCTTCAGCACCAGCCGAACCGCCTTGAGGATGTTCTCATAGTTATACGTATTGCCCTCGCCGATGATGACGTAGTCCGGGTCCACATCGTTCATGGTGATCCCCTCGTCGTGGAGAGCCATAATCAGTCCCGCCCCGCCGATGACGTAGGCGCTGCATCCCGGTGCCTGACTGCTGATAAACCGGGCCGTGGCCAGTGCGCTGGTATAAAAGTGGCTCTCGTCCACATCCAGCCCCATGCGGTGCAGCTTCTGCTGCAGCTCCTTAGGGGACCGCTCGGAGGAGTTGGTGAGGAACAGGAAATTTTTCTGCTCCCGATACAGCCACTCCACAAATTCCTTTACCCCCGGCAGCAGACGGTTCCCGTGATAGATCACACCGTCCATGTCGCAGATAAAGCCCTTTTTTCTTCTCAGTTCCTCCATGGATCATGCTCCTTTCTGAATTGGCCTTTTTCAACACTCATATTATACCTTGCCGTGGGACATAATCCAAGCACGCTTTTGTAAAATCCGCTGTTTTCCAGAATTTTTAGCAATTTCCTGCGGAAAGTACATATTCTGCTTGCTTTTCCCTGAAAATCGGGTACAATATAAGGGCGTCTGCTCTCCAGCAGACAAAAAATCGACTTTTGGAGGAACCTATGAAAAAAATCGTATCTCTGGCGCTGGCCATGCTGCTGGTGCTCTCTCTGGCCGCCTGCGGCAGCAAGAACAGCGGCGCCGGCGATGTGTCCGATGCCCTGACCCTGCTGAACACCGTCTGGGCCACCTACAGCGAGGAGGAAAAGTTCCCCGTCAGCGGCGGCGACTATGACCACCCCGTGGATGACGCTCCCGGTGCCTTCGACATCTCCAACGCCGACAATATGGACTATATGCTGGGCTTCCCCGGCCCCTCCGTGGCCAATCTGGTGGACGCAGCGTCCCTGATGCACATGATGAACGCCAATACCTTCACCTGCGGCGCCTACCACCTCAGCGATGACGTCAGCGCCGCCGACGTGGCCTCCTCCCTGCGGGATAATATCATGAACCGCCAGTGGATGTGCGGCTTCCCCGACAAGGTGGTGATCCTCACCATGGGCCAGTTTGTGGTCTCCGTCTACGGTGCCGAGGATCTGGTGGATACCTTCCGGGATAAGCTCCAGAACTGCTTCTCCTCCGCCGCTGTAGTCTACGACGAGCCCATCGCCTGATGCTCTTTTCCAGTATTCCCTTTCTCTTTTACTTCCTGCCGCCGGTGCTGCTGCTCTACTTCCTGACGCCGGACCGCTGGAAGAATCTGACGCTGCTGCTGAGCAGCCTCGTGTTCTACGGCTGGGGCGAGCCCCGGTTCCTGCTGTTCATGCTGGCCGCCATCGCTCAGGGCTACGCCTTCGGGCGGCTCATGGAGCGGTATCCCCGTCATAAGCGGCTCTTTCTCATTCTCTCGGCGGTGCTGAGTCTGAGTCT
>USIZ01000307.1 GCA_900554855.1 uncultured Eubacteriales bacterium
GGCACCCACATTCGTCCAGATCCTGTCCGGGTGGACAGTGCCCATGACGGACAGCCCGTACTTCACCCCGTCATCTGCAATGGAGTGGCCGCCCACCAGACTGCCTCCGGCCTCAGCCACCTTCTCCGCGCCCCCTTGCAGGATGCGTCCCAGAATGTTCAAATCCATCTTGTCCGGAAAGCAGACGATGTTCAGCGCGGTTCTGACTTCGCCGCCCATGGCGTAGATATCGCTCAGGGCATTGGCTGCGGCGATCTGGCCGAAAATGAAGGGGTCCTCCACCATAGGCGGGAAGAAATCCAGCGTCTGAATGACCGCCACATCCGGCGTCAGGCGGTAGACCGCGCCGTCGTCCCGACTGTCAAAGCCCACCAGCAATTCCGGGTCGCGCGCTCCCTTCGGAAGCTTTTCCAGCACCCGCTCCAACACGCCGGGGCCCAGCTTGGCGGTGCATCCGCCGCCCTTACAGAATACAATCGGTTCTGACATGATACACCTCCTCACAGGCACACTAAATCAGTATTATTCTATCATTTTTTATCTTGATACAAAAGGGGCAAAGGGAAAATTTGAAAATGATTTGAAAATTTTAAGTACCGCCGCTTCTCTTTCCCGCCCGGAACCTGTATAATCAGGTTCAGAAATTCCCCTCTCATGGAGGTCTGCTTTTATGGACGCGATCACAACACAGGTTCTGAACCGTTTTTCCGCACTGTGCGCCATCCCCCGCCCCTCCGGCGGCGAGGCGGCGGTGACGGCCTATCTCACCAAGCTGCTGACCGAGGCGGGCTATGCCCCGGAAACAGACAGCGCCAACAATCTGCGCTGTGCCCTGCCCGGCACTGCCGGATGCACCGACGCCCCCGGCGTCGTTTTACAGGCCCACACCGACATGGTGTGCGTCGCCGCTCCGGGCAGCGACTACCGCCCCGGGCAGGATGCTGTCCGCACGGTGAATGACGGGCTCTATCTCCGCTCCGACGGCCGGAGCACGCTGGGCGCAGACAACGGCATGGGCGCGGCGCTGATGCTCTGGCTGGCACTGGACAGTCAGACGCCCCACCCACCGCTGCTGCTGCTCTTCACCAGCGGCGAGGAGCAGGGGCTGACCGGCGCCCGGGCGCTGGATCCGGCGTGGCTGGAGGGCTATGCCTACTACATCAATCTGGACGCCTTCCGCTCTGACGCGGTGATCGTCGCCTCTGCCGGCGGCCTGCGCCAGAGCTGGAGCCGTCCCCTCACAACTCAGCCGGTGGAGGGTGAGCAGGCGTTCACCCTCACCCTGTCCGGCCTGACCGGCGGCCACTCCGGCTTTGACATTCAACTGCCCCGCCGCAACGCTCTGACCACGCTGGGTGAATTCCTGACCGCCTGCCCCGGCGGCATCGCAGAACTGCGAGGCGGCACCGGCTTCAACGCCATTCCCACCGAGGCCAGTGCAGTGCTTTCCACCGCCAAACCTGAGGCAGTCATCGGTGCGGTGGAGCAGTGGCGGCAGGAGCTGGCCGCCTTCCGCGCCAGCGATCCCGGTCTGACCGTCACACTGGAGGAACATTCTCCCGTAGACACCGTCTGGGATCACGACACCCGTCGTCAGGTGCTGAATTTTCTCGCCAGGCTGCCCTCCGGAGTCCAGTCCTGGCGGCTGGACTCCCCGGACACCCCGGCCTGCTCCGGCAACCCGGCCATGGTCGCCTGCCGGGACGGCATCATCGTCATCCGCCATATGGGCCGGGGAGCCAGCCGGGCGGAGATGGCCATTCTGCGCGGCGAGACCGACGCCGCCGCCCGCTCCGGCGGCTTCACCTGCATCAACAGCAGCTCCTATGCCCCGTGGGAGGGCAAGATTGAAAGCCCCATCGCCCAGCGCATCCGGGACATCCGCCGCCGTCAGGACGGCAGCGCCATGGCTCCGGTAGCCGTTCATGTGGGGCTGGAAAGCTCCATCCTGCTGGAGAAAGCGCCTCATCTGGCCGCCGTCAGCCTGGGCTGTGACATTCTGGATGCCCACTCGGTGCACGAGCGGGTGCGATTGAACTCCATTCCAAGATTGGCAGAGCTTCTGCAAGCCCTGCTGGAGGAATTGGGGCAGGAAGAGGAGGTGCAGGCATGAAACTGATCTCATGGAACGTCAACGGTCTGCGCGCCTGCATGACCAAGGGCTTTGCCGAGACATTCGCCGCGCTGGACGCAGATGTATTCTGCCTTCAGGAGACGAAACTTCAGGCCGGACAGATTGATTTCGCCCCGGAGGGCTATGAATGCTTCTGGAACTAT
>USIZ01000308.1 GCA_900554855.1 uncultured Eubacteriales bacterium
CGCAATGACAAAGTAATCGGTGAGGACGGTCAGGCTCTCCACCTTGAGCACCCGCACGTCCTGGGCCTTTTTCTTATCAAGGATCTTCGCAATTTCAATGGCGAGGGTCTTGCTGTCCATCTTGTTATCCATAGTTTTCTCCTATCTGTAAGATCAGCTGTTTGCAGGCTGACCGTCGGTGGTGGTAGCGCCCGCCACATCAGTGTCGCCACTGAGGATGGCGTCGTCGGACTCCTTATCCAGCTGGCCGACGAACTGTACGTTGGCGCTGGTGGAAGCCGTGCCGTGGGGCCAGCTGTCGGTGACGAGGTTCAGCTCGCTGGCGTCCACCGGGCCGGTGTAGTTGCGGAAATAGGTGTTGAGCAGCTCTGCAATGGAGCCCTTGTCCGGCGCCACGCAGGAGTAGCCGTCAAAGCTGTCGGTCTTGCCCACGTTGGGCACGCCCATAAACACGGGCGTCTGGGCCAGCATGATATTGCCGCTGTCAATGCGGGTAAAGGACACCAGCATCTTGGCAATGGTGGTCAGATCCATATCCGTGTGGATATAGTTGTTGAAGACCAGCGGCAGCTGGTTGAGCACATCGGTGATGCCCATGTTCCGCACCCGCTTGAACAGGCCGGCATAGAAATAGCGCTGCATGTTCAGGCGGTCGATGTCGGAGTTGGAGTAGCCCTCGCCGTGGCGGCAGCGGACAAAGAACTCCGCCGAAGCGCCGTCCAGGTTGCGGTAGCCCTGCTTGAGGGCGCTGCCCGCAAAGGACATATCGTGGGGGATATACACCTCGATGCCGCCGAAGTTATCCACCATTTCCACCAGCGCCTGCATATCAATGGTGACATAGTAGTCGATGGGGAGCTTGTACTGGTCATAGATGACCTCTGCCAGCGCCGCGATGCTGCCGTTGTTCGAGAGAGCCACCGAGTTGATCTGGTAGTTGGAGGCGGCGTAGGTCTTGCCGTTGGAGAGGGTCACTTTCCGGCTCGTAGTGGCCACCAGACTGTTGCGGGGGATCTGCAGCATCCGCAGGGCACCGCCCTTGATATCAAACTGGCAGTAGAGGATCATGTCCGTCATACCGTCGTTGGAAGACGAATCGCTGTAGTTGCGGCCCTCTTCGTAGTCGATGCCGCAGACCAGAATGTTGACCACATCGCCCTTGTACTCTTCCAGCGTCTGGATCTCCTGGGTGATGGAGGGGGCATCCTCTTCCGGCTTCAGGTTATCTTCCACCTTGGTCACCATGCTGGCCGCGTAGACCACCACGCCGGACAGCAGTGCCACCACCGCCAGCGTGACCGCCAGCGGCAGCCAGAGCGGCGTCTTCTTTTTCTTTTTGCGGCGGCGTCCGCCGCTGCCCTGCGGGGCAGCGTGTCTGGGCGGCAGATTCCCGCCGCCGTTTCCGCCCGTGCCGCCGCTGCCGGCAACAGGCATTTTCAGGCCCAGCTCCTGCCGGGTATCCGGCTCCGGGCGGGCCTTGGCTTTGGGCAGCTCCTGCGGGGCGGCCGGTTCTTCCGGCTGGAAGAAATCCGGCTGGCCGTTCAGGGATGTCTTGGAGGCCGGAGCCTCCGCGGGGCGCTTCTCCGTCGGGCGGTTCAGCGAGCGTTCTGTATTGATACGACGCGGAGCTTCACTCATTCGTTTTATTCCTTCCGGTTGTTGTGCGGGCCCGTGGGACACTTCCCTCAAAAAGCTCGCCATATCCTTTAGTATAACATCGTTCCCCGTAATCTGCAATCCGTTTTCTGTGCAGAGGGGCGCGTTTGCTCAGCCGCGGGCGTTCACCCGGGCCTTGATGTCATCGTAAGCGGCCTTGGACACGGGATCCAGCGGCTTGCCCTGGGAGAGGACAAAATCATTCGTCTGCTTGAGGGCAGCCAGCATGGCGGCGTCCAGATCTTTCAGTTCCAGCTTCCGCAGCTTGTTCACGCCCGGCCAGTCCCGCTCGGCACTGGTCATATCGGCCAGGTAAACGATCTTGTCCAGCTTGCTCATGCCCGGCTTGCCTGCCGTGTGGCAGGCGATGGCCGAGAGGATGGCCTCGTCCTCCACGCCCCACTGGGTGCGGGCCAGGATGGAAGCACAGATACCGTGCCACACCGGGGTGGGGCGGCTCTCGCCGCCCTCGGCGTACTGGGGGTACCGGCGCATGATCTCGCGCATCTCGTCCTTGCTGATCTCCTTGGCGGAGTCGTGCAGGATGGCGGCCAGCGCTGCTTTTTCCTTGTCCGCCCCATACCGCTTTGCCAGCTTGACGGCCATTTTTTTCAC
>USIZ01000309.1 GCA_900554855.1 uncultured Eubacteriales bacterium
ACACAAGCCCCCAGTCCGCAACCGGGGGCTTGCAGTAGCCTAAGCTGCTGTAATGCGTATCACCTTTTCAGCTTTCTCCGAGGACGAGTGATAGCAGTTCCGTTCGTCCGAGCTTCTTTTCCGCCGAGAAGGGAATCACCTTTACGGAATCATCAAGCTGTAAAGTAGTTTTAATTTGCAGTAAATTGGGTTCAATCTCGCTCTTCTTCAGCTTATCCAATTTATTTGCCACCACAATGAACGGTTTGCCGGACTGCTTAAAGCACTCAATCATGGTGCAGTCGTCCGCAGTGGGCTTATGCCGGGCATCCACGATCTGAATGCCCAGCGTCATCAGGCTGGGATCCTGAAACCACTGTTCAATGAGCCGTCCCCACCGGGCGCGCTCCGCCTGAGAGACACGGGCATAACCATACCCCGGCAAATCGACCAGATAGAGCTGATTATCTACCTTAAAATAATTGATATGCGTTGTTTTTCCCGGGGAATTACCCACCCGGGCAAAGTTCTTTCTGCCCAGCAGGCAATTGATCACCGAGGATTTGCCCACATTGGAGCGCCCCGCAAAGACCACCTGCGGCAATTGATCCCGAGGGAAATCCGCCTTCTTGGCGGCAGAGATCACAAACTCCGTTTTTTGAATATTGATGCTCATGTTATGTGTTTCTCCTTTACTGGGAGATATGGGCGTGTGCGCCCAGGTCCTGCGCCGCCGCCTGCTGGAGCAGTGCAGTGTTTTCTGCCTCTACGCTCTCTTCTGCCTGTAAAGTGCTTCTTCCTGCCCGTACAAGCACTTCTTTTAAAACTTCATTTACATGGCTGACCGGAATAAAATGCAGTCCCTGACGCACAGTCTGGTCGATATCCTCCAGGTCTTTCTGGTTATCCTCCGGAATAATGACCGTATGCACGCCATTACGGTAGGCAGCCATGGTCTTTTCCCGAAGACCGCCAATAGGCAGCACCCGCCCCCGGATCGTGACCTCACCGGTCATTGCAACATCACGGCGCACAGGCGCATTGGTCAGCGCGGAAACGATCGCTGTCGTAATGGCAATGCCTGCCGACGGGCCGTCCTTGGGGACAGCGCCCTCAGGAAAATGGATGTGAATATCCTTTGTTTTATAGAAATCGGATGCCACCCCCAGCTTCTCCGCATTGGCGCGGATATAGGACACTGCCGCCTGGCAGGATTCCTTCATCACATCGCCCAGATTGCCGGTAGGCATGATCTTTCCGTTTCCTTCCATGGCGCTGGCCTCAACCTCCAGCAGCTCGCCGCCCACGCTGGTCCACGCCAATCCGTTGACGAGACCGACCTGCGGCTCACGCTCCAGCTTCTCCGGCTGATATTTTACTGTACCCATCATAGTCGTGAGCGTATCGCCATTGACACTGACGCGCTTATGCTCGCCCTCGGCGAGCTGCATCGCCGCCTTGCGGCACAGCGCAGCCACCTCACGCTCCAGCTGGCGAACACCGGATTCCTTGGTATAACCCACGATCAACTCACGCAGTGCGCCGTCCGTCACACGGAGCTGGCTGCCGTTCAAGCCATGGCGCTTCATCTCCCGGGGCAGCAGGTGCCGACGGGCGATCTGAAGCTTCTCTTCATCGGTATAGCTGGAAACTTCGATGATCTCCATACGGTCCAGCAGCGGACGGGGCACGGTGTCCAGCGTATTGCAGGTGGTGATGAACAACACATCGGACAGGTCAAATGGGATCTCAACGAAGTGATCCCGGAAGGTGGCATTCTGCTCTGAGTCCAGCACCTCCAGCAGGGCGGCAGACGGGTCTCCCCGGTAGTCGCTGCCCAGCTTGTCCACCTCATCCAGCAGGATCAGCGGATTGGAAGAGCCGGCTGCATTGACCGCATTGATAATGCGGCCGGGCATAGCGCCAATATAGGTCTTACGGTGACCGCGGATCTCAGCCTCATCACGCACACCGCCCAGCGACACCCGCGCCATCTTACGGTTCAGCGCCTTTGCCACGGATGCGGCGATGGAGGTCTTACCCACACCGGGAGGACCGACCAAGCAGATGATCTGCCCCTTCAAATCGGGCGCCATCTTTTTGACCGCAAGGAACTCCAGAATGCGCTGTTTGACCTTTTCCATGCCGAAATGGTCCGCATCGAGGATCTTTCTGGCCTGCGCCAGATTGACGCGCTCCGGCGTCTTGACCTTCCAAGGCAGCTCCAGACAGACATCCAGGTAATTGCGCAGGACAGCTGCCTCTGCGGAACCGAAGGGCTGCTTGGCCATG
>USIZ01000310.1 GCA_900554855.1 uncultured Eubacteriales bacterium
TTCCGACCTAGCACCCTTCGCCGCAAAAGGACGGGATCAACGCCGGATGAACATTGAGGATGGCGTTCGGATAGGCATTCACCAGTTCTCCGGTCAGAATATACATAAATCCGGCCAACACGATCAGATCGATCTTCTGTTCCTGAAGCAGAGCGGTCAGTGCGATCGTCAGCTCCTGATTGGAACTATAATCCTTGCGGTTTATGACATAGGTCGGAATGCCTGCTTTCTCTGCCCGCTGGAGCGCATAAGCATCCGGAGATGAGGCAACCACAGCTGCAAACTCACCCTCCGGGATCTTTCCGGCAGCTTTTGCATCGATCAGAGCTTGCAAATTCGTCCCGCCGCCGGAGACCAGTACGGCGATGCGCTTCAAAACGCGACCTCGACGCCGGTCTCACCGGTAGTCACATTGCCGATAATGTAGGCACGCTCACCGGCCTGCACCAGCGTGGACAGCGCCTCGCCTGCGCATGTGTTAGGCACTGCGATCACCATGCCAATACCCATATTGAAGGTGTTATACATCTCGCGGGTAGGAATGTCGCCAGCCTTCTGAAGAATATCAAAGATCACAGGACGGGGGAAGCTGTCTGTCTTAATGTTGGCGGTCAGGCCGTCCTTCATCATACGGGGTACATTCTCGTAGAAGCCACCGCCGGTAATGTGGCTGATGCCGTGAATCTCCACACCGGACTCCATCAGGCACTTGACCGCACGGACATAAATACGGGTCGGCTTCAACAGCTCCTCACCCAGCGTGCAGCCCAACTCGGGATTGTACTGGTCATAAGTCTCATTGATGTTAAGCACCTTGCGTACCAGAGAATAGCCGTTGGAATGGACGCCGGAGGAAGCCAGACCGATCAGAATATCCCCAGCCTGCATATTGTTGCTGTTAATGACCTTGTCATAGTCTACCAGACCCACGGAGAAACCGGCCAGGTCATACTCGTCCACCGGATAGAAACCGGGCATCTCGGCAGTCTCGCCGCCAATCAGCGCACAGCCGGCCTGACGGCAGCCCTCTGCAATACCGCTCACGATGGACTCAATGCGCTTCGGGTCATTTTTGCCGCAGGCAATGTAATCCAAGAAAAACATCGGGGATGCACCGGCGCAGACAATGTCGTTGACGCACATGGCCACGCAGTCAATACCAACAGTATCGTGTTTATCCAACAGGAAAGCCAGCTTCAGCTTTGTGCCAACGCCGTCAGTGCCGGAAACCGTGATGGGGCGCTTCATACCAGCCAGCTGGGGCTCAAACATACCGCCGAAGCCGCCCAGGCCACCGATCACGCCGGGAACATTGGTGGACTCCACCAGAGGCTTGATGCGGTTGACCGCTTCATATCCTGCGGTAACGTCCACGCCGGCAGCGGCGTAAGAATCAGACTTGCTAACACTCATGTTTCAATTCCTCCAGTTTATCTCTTGTTAATAAATCGTCAGTTTCTATGGACAGGCAGAACGTAGTGTCCTGTAAAGCAGGCATCGCAGAACTGGATCTTCAGGTCAGATGCAATCTCTCTCAAATCTTCCACGCGCAAAAACTGCACAGAATCCGCACCAATCAGTTCCGCAACCTCAGCCTCTGTACGATCATGGGCAGCAAGCTGCGTCTGGGCAGGCAGAGAGGTGCCGAAATAGCAGGGATATCTGAATGCAGGAGCGGTCGATTTGACATGAACCTCTATTGCTCCAGCATCCCGCAGCAACTTGACGATACGGGCAGAGGTGGTTCCGCGAACAATGGAATCATCCACCATAATGACGCGTTTTCCTTTTACGCAGTTAGAGATGGCATTCAGTTTGATCCGCACAGATTTTTCGCGCTCCCATGCCCGGGACTCAATGAAGGTGCGCTGAATATAGCGGTTCTTCATCAGGCCAAGCTCATAGGGAATGCCGGATTCGTGGGCATAACCCATCGCGCCTACAATACCGGAATCCGGTACGCCAAGCACCACATCTCCGGTCACCGCGCTGCGGCGGGCCAGCATGCGGCCAGCCTTCTCTCGCACTTTACTGACAGCTGCGCCGTCTACCACAGAATCCTGACGGGCAAAATAGATGAGTTCAAACATGCACAGCGCCGATTTTGCCCGGACATCGCAGTGATAGGACTGCACCTCGGTACTGCCATACTCGGCAACTACTACCTCGCCCGGTTCAACGTCCCGCAGGAAGGTTCCGCCCAGCGCCTCAATCGCGCAGGATTCGGAGGCAAAGACAATGGAGTTCTTTACCCGGCCCATGCACAGC
>USIZ01000311.1 GCA_900554855.1 uncultured Eubacteriales bacterium
CCGCAGGGGCCGGAGCCGTGCTCCCAGAAGTTGTCCTCCTTGCCGAACTTGAAGATATGATCCGCAGGCACGCCGATCTCGTCGTGCCAGATGTGCCACGCCTCGTCATCGGCAGGAGTGGTCTCGTTGCCGGCAAACACGGAGGGATAGAGGCGGTTGGGATCCAGCCCCACCCACTCGGGGCTGGTCAGAAACTCCCAGGCCCAGGGAATGGCCTCACGCTTGAAGTAGTCGCCGAAGGAGAAGTTGCCCAGCATCTCAAAGTAGGTGCCATGGCGGGCAGTCTTGCCGATGTTCTCGATGTCGCCGGTGCGGATGCACTTCTGGCAGGTGGTCACGCGATGACGGGGGGGCTCCTGCTCGCCGGTGAAGTAGGGCTTCATGGGCGCCATACCGGAGTTGATGAGCAGCAGGGATGCGTCATTCTGCGGGATCAGGGAGAAGCTGGGCAGGCGGAGATGCCCCTTCGTCTCGAAGAAGGAGAGGTACATCTCGCGCAGGTCGTTTACGCCGTACTTTTTCAATGGAATTACCTCCAAAACAGAATCTCAGGGGCATCAAAAAAGCCTCCGCCCCCATGGTCAGGGGCGAAGGCTCGTTCGCGGTACCACCCTGATTTGTCCGGCACAGCGCCGGACATCTCGGTAACCCTTAACGCGGGTTTTCATACGGCCCGGTCCTCCCGGGCAGCCCTGACCGCACACAAAAGCAGTCTGACAAAACGGCCAAGCGCATTCCTGCCTCCGCGGGGCTCGCACCCCCCCCCGCTCGCTTGGGATGGAAAAACGCTCTCTTTTCTGTCTGGGCAGATCAATATTGCCTTGTTATTTTATCACGAAAATAGCAATTGTCAACAGCTGCACCGTCGATTTTCCGCATTTTACGTGAGCTGTCACTGAATGCCCAGCGCGTCGAGGATCCTCTGATAGTCGCGCTGATCAACGTGGATACTGCTGCCATTGCACTCAACCCTATATTGAATATCTTGACCATCAGCGTAGCCGACCTTCACCTTCTCGATCCAGCTGATCGAATCGAGGTTCAGCAGCACCGGATTGCGGCTCAGACGACTTGTTATACCTGCTACCTGAATAAATCTCATACTTCATTTTCCTTTTCCCGGCGTCAGATCCACCGCCCGGCGCAGGATGCTCAGGGCGGGGACGGGGTGGGGCAGCTGCATCTTGAACTTCATCTGAGGCGTTTTCGGCTCCCGCAGAGGCAGGCCGTCCTCGCTCTCCATGAGGGGAGCTTCAAAGCTCACCGGCGCGCAGTTGGGGCCAACCACCTCCACGGTGTCCCCTGTGCTGAACTTGTTGCGCAGGGACAGGGTGGCAAGGCCGCTGGCGTCGCAGTCCTCCACGATGGCGCACACCTGCCAGTCCCGGATATAGCGGGCATCCTCATAGAACTGGCCGGGCTGGCCGTACCAGAAGCCGGTGGAGTAGTGCCGGTGGGACACCTTTTCCACCTCGTCCCGCCAGACGGACTCCAGTTCCCGCCCCTCGGCGGCGGCATCGATGGCATGGCGGTAAGCGCCGGTGACGATGGCCGCATAGTAGGCCGACTTGGCCCGACCCTCGATCTTGAAGGAGTCCAATCCGATCTCCATCAGCTCCTTCACATGGTCGATCATACACATATCACGGGAGTTCATGATGTAGGTGCCCTTCTCATCCTCAAACACCGGGAAATACTCTCCGGGGCGTTTTTCCTCCACCAGTGCATACTGGTAGCGGCAGGGCTGAGCACAGGCGCCGCGGCTGGCATCCCGACCGGTCATATAGTTGGACAGCAGGCAGCGCCCGGAATAGCTGACGCACATGGCGCCATGGACAAAGGACTCGATCTCCAGCCCGGGATCAGTGCCCCGCCGGATGGCGGCCACTTCCTCCAGACTGAGCTCCCGGGCCAAAATGACCCGCTTGGCGCCCATCTCATACCAGGCCTGGGCCGTCACCGGATTGGAAACGCTGGCCTGCGTGGAGATATGGCGCTCTACCTTGGGGGCATATTTCTCCGCCATGCGGAATGCGCCCAGATCGGCGACAATGACCGCGTCCACGCCGGCGTCCTGAATGATCTCCAGCCACTCCGGCAGACGGGCGACCTCATCTCCCCGAGGCATGGTGTTGATGGTCACATGGGTGCGCACACCCGCCTCTTTGCAGAGACGGGTGGCATCATAGATTGTGTGTTCATCGAAATTTCCGGCAAAGGCGCGCATCCCGAAGGTGGTGCCCGCCA
>USIZ01000312.1 GCA_900554855.1 uncultured Eubacteriales bacterium
TATGTGTCTGCTGGGCGCCCGACGGGAGAGCACCGTCTATGTGGGCGACTCTGACGTGGATGTGGACACCGCCCGCAATGCCAGATTGGACAGCGTCATCGTGACCTGGGGCTTCCGGGATGAGAATTTTCTGCGTGCCCACGGCGCACAGCATCTGGCCCACAATGCAGATGAGCTGTATGAGATGCTGTAAAATGCAAAACAGAACCCCCGCATTGGAGTTTGCCGCTCCAATGCGGGGGTATTTATGTGCAATTACTGCTTTTCCTTGTCCGCCATGTACTGCCGCAGCCGCTCTTCCAGGGTGAGCGGTCTGGCGGGCGGTTCCGGGGGTGGCGCCGGGTCCTCCTGCGAAGCCGATTCACCCGCTTCATCGGCTTTTGTGGTGCCGGTACGCCGGGCCAGCAGAGCGGTGATCTGGTCGGCCAGCAGGGCGTCGCTGACCGTCTGTGCGTCGGTCGGCGTGTCGGCATCTTCGGACGCGGGCTGCGGAGAGGCAGGCTCTTCGGGGGAGGGGGCTTGCGCTTCTTCGGATGCGGCAGAGGCCGTCTCCTCCGCCGGGGCAGCCTCCTCTTTGGCTTCGCTCCGCTTTTGCTTCAGAAGGGCGGCAATCTGGTCAGTCAGATCAGGGGCAGTCTCCTTTGGTTCGGCGGGCGTTTCCGGAAGCACTGCCTTGGCGGCGTCTGCACTGGACTCCTCCTGTGGGGCGGCCGCAGCGGTGCTCTTATCCTCTGCGGCACTCTCGTCGGCGTTCTGCACTGCGGTCTCCTCCGGAGGCGCCGGTTCCTTAGGCTTTGCCGGTTCTGCATGGCCGTATAGCGCTTCCAGCGTGATCGTCGGTTCATAGAGCCGGGCCTCGTCGGGAAAAGCGCTGAGAATATCGGCATAATAATTGCTTTTACGGTTTGGCTCGGATTTTGGGTGAATGCGCACCCGCTCGTTATTCAGTGCAAAAAATTCGTCGCAGAACTGACTCAGAATGATGGCGCGGTTGGTCTTTTCCTGCTTGCTGATGTCTTTGCGGTGCATGAGATCGCTGTGGAGCTGATGGGTAAAGCGGCTGATGTCGCCCACGTTTTCTGCGTCCACCGCAATGAAATGGACGGGGCCAAAGTGGATGCGCATGGTTTGGGTGTCTACGGTCTGCTTCAGCTCACGGTAACAGGGCTCACTGGTCAGTGAACTGCTGCTCACGTAGAAGAGCAGCAGCATACAGTCCAGGTCGCTGATCGCTTCCAGCGCGTCATCTGTCCAGGATGCCTTCGTTTTATCCAGATTGCGCTCGTCCAGCCATACGTTATAGCCAAGCCGCTGGAACATCAGTGCATCTTCCCAGACCAGCAGATGGTCGTTGGCACTGTAACTGATGAAGATGTAAGGGTTGTCCTGGTCACAGGGCCTGATCTGGCTGAGAATGCCTGCCGCGTCCATGGTATGCCGTCCTCCTGTTGGAAAGTTGATGTACAGAATATTATACCAGTTCTTTTCTGTTTGTAAAGGCAAAAGAAGGTGAAAAGCCCCCCACTGTCCCAAATAATGGACAGTTGGGGGGCTGCGCTTATTTTAATAGTTTTTGCAGCAGCTTGGAGATCTCCTCCAGCTTTTCGTCCGCGTCGCCGCTCTCGGCGGCCTCCCGGACGCAGCAGGACATGTGAGCCTGCAAAATGGCCGCATTGGCCTTGGTCAGAATGGACTGCGTCGCCATGATCTGGTTGGAGATATCGATGCAGTAGCGATCCTGCTCCACCATATTCAGAATGCCGTCCAGTTGACCCCGGGCCGTTTTCAAAAGCCGCCGGACCTGTTCTTTATCCGCTTTCATTGAATGCCCTTCACCTCATATCCGGCGTCGGTGACTGCCTGAGTCAGCGCCTTGTCGCTGACCAGCAGGCCGCATTCGACCGTGGCGGTCTTGGCGTCCAGATCGACCACGGCGCTCTTGACCCCTCTGATTTCGCTCAGGGCCTTCTCCACCCGGGCCTGGCAGTGCTGGCACATCATGCCCTCGACATTCAATACCTTTTTCATTGTTCTTTCGTCTCCTTTTTCTGCGTCAGCAGCTTCTTTGGTTTTGACCGGCGGGGTCAGCGCCGGCTTTGCCGCAGGCGTGGAATTGCCTGCGGTGTGCTTCGGTTTAAAGAATCTCAACCGCAGGGCGTTGGACACCACGCAGACTGAGGACAGGCTCATGGCCGCCGCACCGAAGATGGGGTTCAGCTGCCAGCCCAGCAAGATCGGA
>USIZ01000313.1 GCA_900554855.1 uncultured Eubacteriales bacterium
GGTGTTGAGGCAAGTCCGCTTTAAGCCTTTGAGCATTTTCCAACCGGCGGAGCCGATAAGATAGACCACACAGACTTGAATGCCCTGAAAGGCACAGGCCACCAGACGCGGACTCAGAAAGCGGTCAAAGAACAGGGAGATCAGATAGATGATGACAAAGGAGGGAATGCATACCGCCAGGGTGGCCAGCGCGGCCCCGGGAATGCCGGCCAGACGGTAGCCGATATAAGTGGCACTGTTGATGGCCATGGGGCCGGGGGTGGATTCGGCGATGGCGGTCATGTCCAGAAATTCATCTTTGGTGAGCCAGCTGCGCCGGTCGAGAAATTCCCGTTCCAGCAGAGCCAGCATGGCGTAGCCGCCGCCAAAGGTGAATGCGCCGATTTTTAAAAAGGTGAAAAAAAGCGTGCTTAGCTTTGTGCCGGATGTTTTCTCTGCCACAATGCCGCCCCCTTTTTATAGTTTGATATTCTCTGCTATTGTACGCCGATAATGAAAGAAAAACAAGAAACGACAGTGACAAAAAAGGCGGGCCGCTCAACAGCGACCCGCCGCAGTTTAACGAAAGGAACCGGAGTAAAGGCGCAGCCTTTCGGAGCGGACGCCCAGCAGGGTCAGCCCATAAGTCTGCGCCAGATCGACGGCTTCCGCCGTGGGACTGGCCTTGGTGCAGAGAATGGGCACTCCGGCGCGGATGGCCTTCTCTACCATATCGGTGGGCAGTCGGCCGCTGGAATAGAGCGTGCAGCTGTGCAGATCGATATCATGGCGCAGGGCGTATCCCAGCGCCTTGTCCAGTGCATTATGGCGGCCAATATCCTCGCAGGAGAACAGCAGCTCCGCCCCTTGAGCCAGATAGCAGCTGTGGGTTGCACCGGTCTTGCGGTGGAGCGGGGTGTCCGCACTGAACCGATCGGCCAGCGCGAAGATCCAGCGGCTCTCCCAGTGGATGGGGGTCACCGGCTTCAGCGTCCGGTGACGCAGATAATCGCCGTTCAGCAGCCGGTTTCCGGTGCAGCAGGTGGGAGTGACTTCCTGATAATCGTCCAGCGGAGCGCAGCTGTGGTCGGTCAGCAGCACCTTGGCCCGACGACCGTGCTCACAGATGTAGATAAGTTCCACATCCTCCGGCCCGGCGATCACACCCTCGCTGAGCAGACGCCCCAGCACCAGCTCGCCGAGATCCTGAGGGGTGCATATCACCTTCATTGTGAGCTGTTCATTGATGTAGACATCCATCAGGTGCTCCCGGATCACCCGGTCGCAGGCGACGGTCTGAACTCCTTCGCGGGTGAGTACGGTGCAGCCCAGCTCGTCGGCGGAGGCGAGATAGCGGTACTGTTCGTTGAATTCCATGGATGCTCAGCCCTGCTTTTTGCCCTTGCGCAGGTAGCAGAACCAGTAGACCCAGCCCACAAAGGCGCCGCCCACCAGGTTGCCGAGGCTGACGGGCAGGAGGTTTTTCAGGAAGAAGTTGCCCCAGGTCAGGTTGGTCATGTCCACG
This sequence comes from uncultured Eubacteriales bacterium, assembly GCA_900554855.1. GTDB lineage: Bacteria > Bacillota > Clostridia > Oscillospirales > Oscillospiraceae > UMGS1766. Next base: position 1,505 of record USIZ01000313.1, read on the forward strand.
CCGGCGGCGGCAGCGGCCTCGGCAAAGACGGGGACAGTCTTGTCAAGCAGACCGGCGCCGATGTAGAACATATTGGCAATGCTGTGCTCAAAGCCGCAGAGCACGAAGATCATAATGGGGAAGAACAGGCCCATGATTTTGCCCGCTACATCCTTGGCAGCGAAGGAGATCCACACAGCAATGCAGACGAGGAAGTTGCACATCACGCCCCGGAGGAAGGCGTCGCTGAAGGTCATGGAGCACTTGGTGATGGCGGTGTTGATGACGGCAACGGCCAGATCATTGTGGAACAGGCCCAGCTCGTGGGAATAGGCCACACCGGCGGAAACCAGCAGTGCGCCGATCAGATTGCCGATGTAGACGATGATCCAGCTCTTGAGCATCTGACGCAGCCGGATCTCACGCTCCAGCAGCGGGATGACCAGCAGACAGTTGCCGGTGAACAGCTCGCTGCCGGCGATCAGCACCATGGTGAGTCCGCCTGGGAATACGCAGGCGCCAATAAATTTGCCGACAGAGGCCAGCGGAATGGACACGGCTACGGTGGTGGCGCCGATGCCGCCGAAGGCGATAAAGGCACCGGCCATGATGCCCAGCAGCAGCATTTTAATGGCGGGCAGATTGACCTTGGATTTACCGGTGGCGATGTAATTGGATGCCACCTCGGCGGGAGAGAAAAAATTCATAGCAGATCGCTCCTTTTTTGTTGTGATACAACAGAGTTGCATGTTGTT
>USIZ01000314.1 GCA_900554855.1 uncultured Eubacteriales bacterium
CGCCGGGCGCCCAGCAGACACATCGCCTCGTAAACGGAATCCGGGGCAGGCTTTGTCGCCCAGCCATCCCGATTGCCAATGGCCACCGGGAACACGCCGGGGAAATAGCGTTCCGTCAGCGCCCGTACCGCCTCATCCGGCTTATTGCTCACCACAGCAAGCCGGACACCCTCACGGCTCAACTGATTGAGCAGCTCCGGAATGCCGGGATAGGGCCCCGTCTTGATCTGTGCATGGGCATCATAGTAGGCGCGGTAAAATTCCAGTGCGGCGGGATACCTTGGATCCTCCGCCCCGGCGGGCATACAGCGCTCGATGAGCTTGGCTGCACCGTTGCCTACAAAGCGGCGCACCTCGTCCATCGTGCGCCGGGGATAGCCCACATGATCCATGGTCACATTGACGCTGGCACACATATCCTCCAGTGTTTCCAGAATGGTGCCGTCCATATCAAAAATTGCGGTCTGATAGCGCATGATAAACTGCCTCCGAACTTATGATTCGACGGTATTTTATCACAAGCATTTCTAAGATTCAAGCATCCGCCGCAGCCGCTCCACCGCACGGCGCTCAATACGGGACACCTGCACCTGGCTGACGCCGATCACTCTGGCCGTGCGCTCCTGCGTGAAGGCACGGAAATAGCGCAGATCGATGACGGTACGCTCCCGCTCCGGCAGACGGGCAATGGCGGCGCGGAGATCCAGCTGCTCCACCAGTGCATCCTCCATTCCCTCATCCCCAAGCACCGATTCCAGCGTTAACCCCTCTCCGGTCTCCGCCGAGAGCGAGGTCACCGATGCCGTGGCTGTCTCCGCCATGGCGATGTCCTCCGGCTCCAGCGTCAGGTATTCCGCCAGTTCCGAAAGTACCGGCTCACGCCCCAGCGCAGCAGAGAGCTCCGTCCTGGCCTGGGCAATGCGGGCGGAACGCTCCCGCAGTGTGCGGCTCACCTTCACCGTGCCGTCGTCCCGCAGAAAACGGCGCATTTCCCCCGCGATCTTGGGCACTGCATAGGTGGAGAACTGGGTGCCAAAGTCCGGGTCAAAACCGTGGATCGCCTTTAAAAACCCGATGCAGCCCAGCTGGTACAGATCCTCCTGCTCTGCACCCCGCCCGGTATAGCGGCGCACAACGCTCCAGATCAGGCGGCTGTTCTCCACGATCAGCCGCTCCTCCGCAGCCCGGTCGCCCGCCTGCGCCGCGCTGAGCAGTTCAGGTGCGGGCGCGCTCATGCTTCATTCGGCAGGAGATGCGTTTGCGCATGGTGACGGACGTCCCACGCCCCGGGGCCGAGGTCACCTTCATGGCGTCCATAAAACTCTCCATGATCGTGAAGCCCATGCCGCTGCGCTCCTCCCCGCCGGTGGTATACATGGGCTGACGGGCCCGCTCCACATCGGAGATGCCGACGCCCCGATCTCTGACCTGGAGCTCCAGAAGATGATCCTCATAAATGCGCATCCGCAGGGTGATACGGCCCAGCGAATCCGGGTAACCGTGGACGATGGCGTTGGTCACCGCCTCACTGACGGCGGTGCGGATATCCCCCAATTCCTCCAGCGTGGGATCCATCTGCGCCGCAAAGCAGGCGGCGGCAGAACGGGCAAAGCCCTCATTGGCCGAACAGCTGGGAAACTCCAGCCTGACCTCGTTAATGAGTTTCATAGATGTATCAAAGCCTCCTGTCAGAGATATTCAATGGGAAACAGCCGCCCCAGCCCTGCCGCCTTCAGCACTTTTCCCGGCTGGGCAGGCACCTGCACCACCCGGAGTTTTCCGCCGGTGAAGGCCAGCGACCGATAGAGCCGCAGGAGGAGCGCGATGCCGCTGGAGTCCATAAAACTCACCCCGCCCAGATCCAGTTCCACCGTCCGGGGCGACTCCAGATCCAGCTGGGTCTCCAATTCCCGCATCAGCGCACCTGCCCGGTGATGGTCGATCTCCCCGGTCAGCCGCAGCTCCATCCGTTCCTGTTCCACTTTGCAGTCGATCGCCATTGGCAGCCTGTCCCCTTTCAAAGCAAAAAATCAGCCTGTACCATTTGGTACAGGCTGATTTTAACAAATCGCGTTATAAAATTGCGTCAGCTTGCGTCGAGCGGCAGAAAATCACTCAGCCCAGCGCGGCGGCGGAATCGCGCAGCTGTGCGATCAGTGCGCGGGTCTTCTCCATGTTGTCCCGCTCGCGCTGGACAACGGCCTCCGGAGCCTTGGAGACAAACTTCT
>USIZ01000315.1 GCA_900554855.1 uncultured Eubacteriales bacterium
GGACGATGCGGGCAAGGTGTCCCTCCTCATGGATCACACCGCTCGGCCCGGTGACGTGGCCGACCCGTGGTACACCGGCGACTTTGAGGCAACCTGGCGGGACGTACTGGAGGGCTGTACTGCACTGCTGAATGAGTTGACATAATAGAAAGCTCCGCTCGTCAGAGCGGAGCTTTCTGCAAGCTGTGCTTATTTGCCGGGTACGATCTCCAGCCAGTAGCCGTCGGGATCTTCGATGAAATAGATGCCCATAGAGGGGTTCTCAAAGCAGATACAGCCCATGCTCGCATGGAGGTCGTGAGCGGCATCGAAATCCTCTTTGGCCACGCCGAAGGCCAGGTGGAACTCACATTCGCCCAGATCGTATTTCTGAGGATGATCCTTTACCCAGGTCAACTCGATCTCAAAATTGGCTGCCTTGTCGGTCAGATAGACGATGATGAAGGAGCCGTCCGCCGCCTCTTTCCGGCGGCACTCCTTCATGCCCAGCGCCTTTTCGTAGAAGGCGAGTGAGGCGTTCAGGTCGGCGACGTTGTGGTTGTGGTGGATGATGTGGAAGTCCATTGTTTAACACTCCTTTGCTTGCATGAGCGCGCTGACCGCCGCTTCCAGCCGGTCAACGGCTTCCTTGGTGGTGCACCAGCTGGTGCAGAAACGAATGGCAGAGTGGCTTTCGTCCACCCGAGCCCAGAACTCACCCTCGGAGGTGTTGCGGAGTACTTCATAATCTGCATCGGGCAGAATGGGGAACTGCTGGTTGGTGGGTGAGTCAAAGAGCATGGGATAGCCGGCGGCACGGAAAATGTCCCGCACCCGGTAGGCCAGCTCGTCGGCGTGGCGGCCCAGCTGAGTGTAGAGCCCATCCGTCATCAGCTCTTCAAACTGAATGCCCAGCAGACGTCCTTTGGCCAGCATACCGCCCCGCTGCTTGATGAGGTAGCGGAAGTCCCGTTTCCATGCCGGGTTGGTGATGACGACCGCCTCGCCAAAGAGAGCCCCCACTTTGGTGCCGCCGATGTAGAACACGTCGGCCAGCTCTGCCAGTACAGGCAGGGTCACATCGGTGCCGTCGGCGGCCAGACCGTAGCCCAGCCGGGCCCCGTCCACAAACAGCGGCACCCCCGCGCTGCGGCACACCCCGGAGATGGCTTCCAGTTCCGCACGGGTATAAAGAGTGCCATATTCCGTGGGGTGGGAGATGTAGACCAGACCGGGCTGAACGATGTGCTCAAAGCTTTCGTCCTTCCGGTGGGCAGCAATGGCCTTTTCAATAGTATCGGCGCTCAGCTTTCCGTTTTCGGCGGGGAGGGGGAGTACCTTGTGGCCGGTGGACTCGATCGCACCGGTCTCGTGAACGTTGATATGGCCGCTGTCGGCACACAGTGCGCCCTGATGAGGGCGCAGGATGGAGGCAATTACCGTGGTGTTGGTCTGGGTGCCGCCCACCAGAAAGTGCACGTCAGCCTCCGGGGCCTGACAGGCCTCTTTGATGAGTGCGCGGGCATGATCGCAGTGGGGATCCATGCCATAGCCGTGGGTCTGCTCCAGATTGGTGCGCTCCAGCGCCTTCAAAATATTCGGGTGGCAGCCTTCGCCGTAGTCACAAAGAAAAAGATCCATAGATAAATCCTCCTAAAATCACTCTCATATTATATCAGAGATTGGCGGAAAGACAATGATTTTCGTTTTACACCGGGGGAAACTTGCGCTATAATGATATATCAAATGAGAAGCGGATAACGCGAAGATGGAAGTGAATGCAGACGATGGATGAAGCAAAGATCAAAGAGGCGGTGCGGCTGCTGCTGGAGGGCATTGGCGAGGATCCCGACCGGGAGGGGCTCGCAGATACTCCGGACAGGATCGCCCGTATGTGCCATGAGGTGTTCGGCGGTCTGGAAGCTGACGCGGCGGTGCATCTCAGCAAGACCTTCTCTGTGGATAGAGATGAAATGGTTGTGGAGAAGGACATCACCTTCCACTCCATCTGTGAGCACCACCTGCTGCCGTTTTTCGGCAAGGCGCACATCGCCTATGTGCCCAATGGCCGGGTGGTGGGTATCAGCAAGCTGGCCCGCACGGTGGAGGTGTTCGCCCGGCGGCCTCAGATCCAGGAGCAGCTGACGGGCCAGATCTGTGATGCCATTATGGACACGCTGTCCCCCCAGGGAGTCATGGTGATGCTGGAGGCGGAGCATATGTGCATGGCCATGCGCGGAGATCGG
>USIZ01000316.1 GCA_900554855.1 uncultured Eubacteriales bacterium
TGCGGCCGTCCGCGGCGGGGGCAAGCACCCGCCCTACATCATAACAGATAACTTTACCTTTCTTTGCCAAACCCCAATTTGCCAAACCCATCGCACTCTTCTGCCCTCAGAAAATGCACCAACGCCCCGGGGTCTTGCGGCTCCGGGGCGTTGGTGTATCACTTAGGAAGAGGATCGATCAGTCAGAAACGAACCCATCTATTTGACAATTCCGACGGCTTAAATCGGAATCAGTCAACCACTTGCTGGATCTCCACGAACTCCTTGTGCTCGCGGGGATACTTGATTGCGGCCTGCGCGGCGGCCAGCCGGGCCAGAGGCACGCGGAAGGGGCTGCAGGACACATAGTTCAGGCCGACGCGGTGGCAGAACTCCACGCTGGTGGCGTCGCCGCCATGCTCGCCGCAGATGCCCAGCTCCAGATCGGGGCGGGTCTTGCGTCCGGCGGCGGAGGCCATCTGGATCAGCTTGCCGACGCCATAGGGATCGAGGTGCTGGAAGGGGTCGGACTCATAGATCTTGTTGTCGTAGTAGGCGCCCAGGAACTCAGCGGCGTCGTCGCGGGAGAAGCCGAAGGTCATCTGGGTCAGGTCGTTGGTGCCGAAGGAGAAGAACTGAGCCTCCTTGGCGATCTGGCCTGCGGTCAGGGCAGCTCTCGGGATCTCGATCATGGTGCCCACCAGATACTTCATGTCCAGACCGGACGCGGCGATCAGCTTGTCGGCGGTGGAGGTGATGATGTCCTTGACGAACTTCAGCTCCTTGACCTCGCCCACCAGCGGAACCATGATATGCGGCGTGATGACATGGCCGGTCTCGCGGCTGACCTTGATGGCGGCGTTGATGACGGCAGTGGTCTGCATCTCGGCGATCTCAGGATAGCTGACGGCCAGACGGCAGCCGCGGTGACCCATCATGGGGTTGAACTCATGCAGGGACTCCACCACGTTGGTCAGCGCCTCGGCGGTCATGCCCATGTCCTTGGCCAGCTCGGCGATGTCCTCGGGCTTGGTGGGCAGGAACTCATGCAGAGGCGGATCCAGATAGCGGATGGTCATGGGACGGTCGCCCATGATGCGGTACATCTCGGTGAAATCCTGCTCCTGATAGGGCTCGACCTTGGCCAGAGCGGCCTTGCGGGCCTCCACAGTGGTGGCGCAGATCATCTCGCGGACGGCCTTGATGCGGTCGGCGGCGAAGAACATATGCTCGGTACGGCACAGGCCGATGCCCTCGGCGCCCATGTCGATGGCATTCTGGGCGTCGGCGGGGTTGTCGGCGTTGGTGAGCACCTTCAGCTGGCGGCGCTCATCGGCCCAGCTCATAAACTTTTGCAGATAGGGGTTCTCGGTGGCGGCGACGGTCTTGATGACACCCGCATAGATGTTGCCGGTGGAACCGTCGATGCTGATCCAGTCGCCCTCGTGGAAGGTGTGGCCATTGATGGTGAACACCTTGGCGTCGTAGTCGATAGAGACCTCGTTGTCATTGCCGCAGCCGGAGACGCAGCAGGTACCCATGCCGCGGGCAACGACGGCGGCGTGGCTGGTCATGCCGCCGCGCACGGTCAGGATGCCCTGAGAGACCTGCATGCCCACGATATCCTCGGGAGAGGTCTCCAGACGGACCAGAACAACCTTGGGCATTTCCTTGGACTCCACCTTGGCCGCGGCGTCCTCGGCGGAGAACACCACCTGACCGCAGGCGGAACCGGGAGAGGCGGCCAAGCCCTTGCCGATGACCTCGGCGGCCTCCAGCGCCTCGTTGTCAAACTGGGGGTGCAGCAGGGTGTCCAGCTGCTTGGGCTCCACGCGCAGCACGGCCTCAGTCTCGTCGATGAGGCCCTCGTCCACCAGGTCGATGGCGATCTTCAGCGCGGCCTGAGCGGTGCGCTTGCCGTTGCGGGTCTGGAGCATATAGAGCTTACCGTCCTCGATGGTAAACTCCATGTCCTGCATATCCTTGAAATAGGTCTCCAGACGGGTGGCGATCTGCACGAACTCGTCATAGACCTCGGGCATTTCCTCATGCAGCTTCTTCAGCGGAGATGGGGTACGCACGCCGGCGACCACGTCCTCGCCCTGAGCGTTGATGAGGTATTCGCCGGTGATGCCCTTCTCGCCGGTGGCGGGGTTGCGGGTGAAGGCCACGCCGGTGCCGCTCTTGGGGCCGGAGTTGCCGAAGGCCATCTGCTGGACGTTGACGGCGGTGCCCCACTCGTAG
>USIZ01000317.1 GCA_900554855.1 uncultured Eubacteriales bacterium
TGGAGACCTGCTTGCGGTCCTTGCCCAGCCGCTCAAACTTGACGCGGCCGTCCTTCAGTGCAAAGAGGGTATCGTCTTTGCCGATGCCCACGTTGGTGCCGGGATGGATCTTGGTGCCGCGCTGGCGGACCAGAATGTTGCCGGCGAGGACGAACTGACCGTCACCGCGCTTCACGCCCAGACGCTGGGAGTTGGAGTCACGGCCGTTCTTGGTGGAGCCGAGGCCCTTCTTATGAGCGAAGAACTGAATCGAAATCTTCATAGGTCTTTACACCTCCAAAACAGTAATGTTGTCGGGGTACTCCTCCTGAAGGGAGGCGAGATACACCATGAGAGACACCAGAAGCGTCTGGCAGGTGCTGTCGATCTCCTCGGAGAGCCCACCGGGAAGATGGAAGGAAATGCTGGCGGAGTCGGCGTCGATCTTGACGCTGGCGGCCAACCCCATGACGGTGTTGATGGCGCATTCCATCAGACCGATCGTGCTGGAGACGGCTGCGCAGACGATGTCGCTGCCCTCATCGGCATAATCGCTGTGGCCGGAACTGGTGAACCCGGTGATCCGGCTGCCTTCCATGGTAAATGCGATGGTGGTCATGCCTTAGCCAACAACGATCTTGTTGATGGTGACCTTGGTGTAGGGCTGACGATGGCCCTGCTTGCGCTTGTAGCCGGACTTCGGCTTATACTTGAAGACGACGATCTTCTTGCCCTTGCCGTTCTTCTCGACAGTGGCCTCCACCTTAGCGCCCTCCACGACGGGAGTGCCAAAAGTAGCCTTGTCGTCGCCCAGGACAGCCAGAACCTGATCGAAGGTAACGGCGTCACCAGCCTCGACGGGCAGCTTCTCGATGAAGAGGGTATCGCCCTCAGCCACCTTGTACTGCTTGCCGCCGGTCATAATGATTGCGGTCATGCTTTGTTGCACCTCTTTCCTTAATTACGGGCTCGCTGTTGCAGGCGGATGGACATAGTACACCCTTGTTACCTGTTCAAAGCGGCTTTGTAATAATATCAGCAAAACGCCGATTTGTCAATGATCTGCGGAAAAAACTTCAAAAATTTTATTTAACCCGCTGGCCGTTGATGAACACGGCCTCCACGGCGGCGCTCAGCTCCAACGGATGCCCCCGGAACACGGCAATGTCCGCGTCTTTGCCGACCTCCAGTGTGCCCACCCGGTCGGAGATACCGGCGATTCCGGCGGCGTCACGGGTAATCGAGGCCATGGCTTCCTCTGGGTCAATGCCTTGCTTGGCGCACAGGGCTGCGCCCATGGGCAGGTACTGCTGGGGATTTTCCGGGTGATCGGTGCAGATGGCAACGGAGACGCCGGCTTTTTTCAGAATGGCGGTGTTGTCCACGCGCTGGTTGGCCAGCTCTGGCTTGCTGCGGTCCCCAAAGATGGGACCGGTGACGACCTGCGTGCCGTCCTCCGCCAGCAGATCGGCGATGCGGTGGGCCTCGGTGCCGTGGATGATGACGTATTTCAGGCCGAACTCCTTGGCGATGCGGACAGCCGTGGCAATGTCGTCCGCCCGGTGGGCGTGGAAGTGGGCGGGCAGTTCCCCACGGATGACCGGGATCAGCGATTCCAGCTTCAGGTCGAATTCCGGGGCATCGGCGTCCTCGTCCGCGGCGGCACGGTCCTTTTTCTCCAGATACTCCCGAGCTTTGAACAGCTCCTCCCGGATCAGCGCGGCAGTGGCCATGCGGGTGGTCGGAGTTTCGTGCCGGTCATTGTAGCAGCTTTTGGGGTTTTCGCCCAGTGCAAATTTCATGGCGACGGGAGCGCGCAGGATCATATCGTCTACCCGACGGCCAACCGTCTTGATGGCGGCCATCTGGCCGCCGATGGCGTTGGCGCTGCCCGGGCCGGTGACAACCGTGGTCACGCCGCCCTCCCGGGCCTCCTGAAAGCAGCGGTCCATGGGGTTGATGGCGTCCACCGCCCGCAGATGGGGGGTGCAGGGATCGGTGGCCTCGTTGCCGTCATCCCCCTCCACACCCACTGCATCCCCGAACATCCCCAGATGGCAGTGGGCGTCCACAAAGCCGGGCTGGATGTGCCCGCCCTGGGCGTCGAACACCTCTCCCTCCCATTGCTTGGGACACTCCTCCATGGGCCCGAAGCCGGCGATCTTGTTCCCCCGGATCTCCACATATCCTCCAGGGATGGTGAGGCCCTCCATGGTATGGACCGTTCCGTTGATAATCAACATT
>USIZ01000318.1 GCA_900554855.1 uncultured Eubacteriales bacterium
AACCCCCGACCTGCTGATTACAAATCAGCTGCTCTACCAACTGAGCTACACCAGCGGGTTCGCCGTGACTCAACAATGGATATATTACCAGAACCCATACCAAATGTCAACAACTTTTTTGCATTTCTTCAATTTTATTTTCAGGAGGACGAAACAATGTTCTATACCCCTTATACCGACGGCTTTGACAGCGATCAGGCGGTGTGCTGCTGTGCGGAATGCGGCTGCGAGATCTATGCGGATGACACGATCTATCTCATCGACGGTGAACCGATCTGCGAGGAATGTCTGCCGGAATTTGCCGAGGGCTATTTTGCCGCCCAGCGTATGACCGGTCTGCGGCTGCTGGAGTGCAGCCAGTATTGAATGAAAGGAGTGTATGTCTGATGTCGAGAGCCATCTATCGCCGCGACAGGGCACTTGTGAATGATTTGGCGGTGTGTACCGCCCACGCAAACAACGGGGATGAGATCGGGCTGTCTCCCCGCCGCCGGACCATTGTGCGGGCTCTGCGAGGGCAGGCTACCGCCCGTCAGCGTCAATGCCTTTATCTTTACTATGGCCGCGGACTGAATCAGGAGGCCATTGCCAAGCTGCTGTGCATCAATGTGTCCACCGTCAGCAGCAACATCACCAATGGTGAGCGCCATGTGGATGCTGCACTGGCTCTGCTGGAACCATAACAAAGAGAGCTGAACACCTGATAAAATATGGGTGTTCAGCTCTTTTTATTCATACGATCAATTGTGGAGCAGTTCCAGTGTGCGGCGTAGTTCCAACGCCGGAACCTGCCCGGGAGCGGATGCCCGAGCAGCAGAACCGAACGTCAGGGCTGAGCCGAAGGTCTCGCCGCAAAGACGGCTCACCATGCCCAGCCGACCCATGCTCATAGTGATGACGGGACAGTTCGGGAAAAGCTGCTTCATCTCCTCTGTGGCACCCAGCAGTGCCAGCACGTCAGCGGAAGACTTTGGCATCACTGCGATCTTGGCAATATCACAGCCACGCAGGAACATCTGCTTCATTTTTTCCACCAATTCGTCCTGAGGCGGCGTCTCCTCAAAATTGTGGTAGGAGTAGATCACCGGCACGCTGCACTCATAGGCCAGTGCGCGCATCTCCATGACCAGACCGGACAGATCCGCCGGACAGCGGGCAGCCATAGCCAGCTCCATATCAATGAGGTCGGCCATGCCGGTGCGGAGCACGGCGGAGAGGAGCGCGGCATAATCCACAGCGGAGATCGCCCGCTGCCCCCCCTCGTGACTGGTACGGAAGGTGACCAGCAGCGGAATATTCCCCGCCGCCGCACGAACCTTTTCCAGCAGAGCGCAGACGGCAGCAGGTGAGATGTCCTCCAGCCAGTCAATGCGCCACTCCAATACGTCCGGCCGACACTCCAACGCAGCCTTCAGGTCGTCCAGCACGTTTGCCTCTCCGCTTCCCATCACAGGGACACAGATCTTCGGTATTCCCGTTCCGATGGAGACACCGCGTACCGTGACGGAATTACTCATGCCACTGGGCACCATACTTTTTCTCAATATCGGAGATCATCGCCACTCGGACGGCATGACGGCCGCCTTCAAACTCTGCATCAAAGAAAGCGTCCACGATCTTCTTGGCCAGCTCATCGCCCACCACTCGGGCGCCCATGGCAATGATGTTGGCATTGTTGTGGCGCACTGTCATCTCAGCGGTATAGGGCTCGCTGCACACAGCGGCGCGGATGCCGGGCACCTTGTTGGCAGAAAGAGAGATGCCCACGCCAGTACCGCAGACCAACACGCCCTTGTCCACATCGCCGCGCATAATGGCCTCGGCGACCTCCAACCCCTTCTCCGGATAATTGTCCTTGGCGTTGGGATCAAAGGAACCGTAGTCCACACACTCGTAACCCTTCTCCTTCAGATGCTCCAACAGTGTATTTTTCAATTCCACAGCGGCATGGTCGCAGCCAAAACCGATCTTCATAATCAATCGACCTCCCGATATATTCTAAATTCAGTGTATCTTCTTTCGCCTGGATTGTCAAGGCGCTGCGCACAGACTCCTTCCGCCGCAGAAGTATAACGCGTCTTAAAGCCCGGTTCATTCTATTCTTGCTATTTGAGGTGCTTTTGCGTACAATAAATAAAAGTGCTTGAACCGCTCTCGCACGGTACGATGGTATTGAGCGGGATCATGAAACACCGCTGAATCACAAAGTCGCGGCACCC
>USIZ01000319.1 GCA_900554855.1 uncultured Eubacteriales bacterium
GTCTTTCCTTTCTCTTTTTCACTTTTTGCTATTGACTTTTTATAGCTGGTCTTTCTTCAGGCCGCAGTGCGGCTCTGTTCGTCATAATTTACATTGTACGGTCATCTAATTTGAAAAGAAAGGTCCTTATGCACAAAAACAACGTCCTTTTTTGCGCATTAGTCAAAAAAAGGGCAGAGAACATACTGTTCCTCACCCTTTTTTAAGTATTCAGTTATGAACACATAATACCATTACAATAACGTTTCAAATATTGTGCTGTGCAAAAAACTCCGCCGTCTCGTCGGCAAAGGTGCGCAGTGCCGGTGCATCATCCTGGTTCCGCCATGCCAGCACCACGCTCAGCGGCAGATCCACCGCCAGACAGCGCAGCATGGGGTTGCTTTTATAGCGGCTCCAGTAATCCATGAGCGCCACGCCCTGTCCGGTCTCCAGAGCAAGCGACAGCTCATCCGTATTACTCAGCAGGCGCACCCGGGGTGTGAAGCCATAGCGCTTCTCTACCGAGCGGGTCTGCCGCCGCACCATCTCCACCGTCAGCACCTCATCCGGCACGAACAAAAACTCTTCCTGCGCAAAATCTTCCGGCGTCAGGCCGCTTTTTCCCGCCAGCGGGCTCTGGCGGGAATAAAGAATGATCTGGGGCAGATCGATGAGCCGCTCAGTGGCCAGATCGTTCTGCCCGGCCAGTACGCCGCCCAGCGTAAAGATCAGATCCACACTGCCCTCTCGCAGGGCGCGCACCAGATCTCCCGCCTGGCAGATGCTCAGTGAGATATCCCAATCCGGGTGGCGTGCGCTGATCTGCTGGGCGTTCTCATAGAGCAGCCGAGCCACATTCCACGCCGGGAACATGGAGTAGCGCAGAGAGAGCGCGGCCGAACCGTGCCGGCGGCGGTGGCGCTCCTTTAGATCATCAAATTCCTTGGTGAAGCGCAGGCAGAGCCGGTAATACTCCTCTCCCTCCGGGGTCAGCGCCATCGCTTTGCCATCCCGGACAAAGAGCTGCACCTCCCACTCCTGCTCCAGCTGGCCGATGTAACGGCTCACTGAGGGCTGAGTCAGATAGAGTTCCTCCGCCGCCCTGGAAAAGCTGTGGAATCTGGCGGCGGCCAGAAAACAGCCAATCTGTGTGGTGTTCATGCACTCACTCCTTTGCCCTGATTGTACGGCATTTCAAGGGTTTTTGCAATCCATGCCGCGCCTCCTCATCGCATTTTTGATATAGTGCCGCAGCTCATAGCAAATTCTCAATTTCCCTTTTGCCTCGCCATCTGATATGCTGATGGCATACGATATGACATCCTGCGACGGAGGAAGCGATATGAACATCTATGATCTCTATAAGCAGAAGCTCACCAGTGCGGAAGATGCCGTGCTCAGCATCCGCTCCGGTGAAGTGGTGGCCTTCGGCCAGCTGGGCTCCTGTCCCAAGGCCATCTGTGAGGCCATGCCGCTGCTGAAAGGAAACGCGGAGCATGTGCGCACCTATCTGCCCGTGACCACCCGGCACTATGCCTTTATGACCGATCCGGCTTATGCCGACACCTTTGACCACACCTGCGGCTTTATGATGCCCAGCACCCGGGAGGGTTACAAGAACCATCTGGTCTCCCCCTATCCGAACGATCTGCACAGCGGAATTGACCGCTGGATCGAGCACAACGGAAGCGATGTGTTTATTGTCGGCGTTGCCCCCATGGATGAGCACGGCTACTTCTGTATGCCCCTGAGCCTGATCTATGAGCGCAACTTCTTTGAGACGGCCAAGCGGGTCATCGTAGAGGTGAACCCCCGCCTGCCCCGCATCTGGGGCGACACCATGATCCATGTCAGCGAGGTGGACATGATCGTCGAGGCGGAAAATCCGCTGGAGATGCTGCCCGAAAGCCACCCCACCGAAAAGGAGGAGATCATCGGCCAGTATGTGGCCAGCCTGGTCAACGACGGCGACTGCATCCAGCTGGGCTGGGGCGGCATTCCCGATGCGGCGGCCCACGCCCTGCGGGGCAAGCACGATCTGGGTATCCACTCCGAAATGCTGTGCAACTCCATGGTGGATCTGGTGGAGGAAGGGGTCATCACCGGCAGAAAAAAGACTTATCTGCCCGGCATGATCGTGGGCACCTTTGCCGCCGGAAACCAGCGGCTCTATGACATGCTGAACAACAATCCCATGGTGCGCCT
>USIZ01000320.1 GCA_900554855.1 uncultured Eubacteriales bacterium
ACAGGCGTTGTAGACGATCATAAAGAGGCTGCCCATGAAGTACAATCGGAAATATTGGATGGACTGGGGCAGCACGTCCTCCGGCGTCCGCATCCACACCAGGATCTGGGGGGTCAGGAAGATGCCCACCAGCATCAGCAAAACGCCGCAGACCATGGCGAAGGCCAGATCGGTATGCACCGCCGCCTCCAGCCGATCATAGCACTTGGCGCCGAAATAGCGGCTGATGATAACGCCGGCCCCCACAAACAGGCCCATAAAAAAACCCGTCATCATAAAGATGAGGTTCCCGCTGCTGGACACCGCCGCCAGGGCGTCCTTGCCCACAAATTTTCCTACAATGATGCTGTCCGCCGTGTTATACAGCTGCTGACAGAGATTGCCTAAAAACAGCGGCAGGGCAAAATACGCCAGTTGCTTCCAAATGACGCCCTGCGTCATGTCCATGCTCTGGTTTTTGCTCTTCAATTCGGCACCCCTCTCCTTTGGATAAAATTTCTTTACAGTCCGTTTATTATACCGCCGCTTTTTCAAAAGGTCAAGAGACAGCAACACATCCCCGCACATTGTATACAACCGACGCACAGTGCCGCTTTTCCCACGTTTTCGCCGCTTTGCCGGATTTGAACCCCTATTTTATCCCCTTTTCCGGCATATCCCCGCATTGACAAATTCCCCTTACGCCGTATAATAATTATAATCAGTACATGAATCACTCCCACGGAACAAAAAGGAGCTATTGTATGAACGAGATCTATGTAGTCGGGCATCGGAACCCCGACACGGATTCTATCGTGGCTGCCATGTCCTATGCCGCTCTGCGGAATGCTCTGGGCGACCGGGACTACGTGGCAGCCTATCTGGGCCACGTCAGCGACGAGACCCAGCGCCTGCTGGATCGCTTCGGTCTTCAGCCACCCCAGCTGATCCAAAATGTCCGCACACAGGTGGCGGATCTGGATTATGATATGCCGCCTGCCCTGAACGCCACCGTCACCATGGACCGAGCATGGCACATCATGCGGGAACAGCGCATCTCCGCCATCCCCGTGGTCAACGAGGACGGCACCCTGTATGGGACCCTCTCCGCCGGTGACATCGCCACCTACAGCATGAACACCATCGGCGAGCCACGCGTGGAGGCACTGCCCCTGTTCAATCTTCTGAGCGTCATCGAGGGCCGCGTCCTCAACGACACCGGTGATCTGGTGGACTCTGTTACCGGCGACGTGGTCATTGCCCTGCCCCAGAGCTGCGAGAATCTGCTGTGGAACGGTCGGGAGCATATCGTCCTGTGCGGCGACCAGCCGGATATGATCCGCCGTGCGCTGGAAACCAACGTGTGCTGCCTGATCCTCTGCCAGACGGAGGTAGATCAAACGCTGCTGGCAGACGCTCAAAATACCTGCATCATTTCCAGCCCCTACGATGCCAGCCGGGTGGCCCGTCTTATCTATCAGGCCATCCCCATCTCCCGCCCTTGCCACACTGACGACATCGTCTGCTTCCATCTGTCGGACTATATCGACGATGTGCGGGAAGTGGTGCTGAAGAGCCGCTATCGCTGCTACCCGGTGCTGGACCAGAACGAAAAGGTCGTCGGCACCCTGTCCCGGTATCACCTGCTGCGCCCCCGGCGCAAGCGTGTGGTGCTGGTGGACCACAATGAGCGGGCGCAGGCCGTGCAGGGTCTGGATCAGGCGGAGATTCTGGAGATCATCGACCACCACCGTCTGGCGGATATCCAGACCGCCCAGCCCATCCGGGTCCGCAATGAGCCGGTGGGCAGCACCAATACCATCATCACCGGAATGTATCAGGAGCACGGCGTCATGCCCTCCCCGGCTATGGCAGGCCTGATGGCAGCAGCCATTCTATCCGATACTGTCATGTTCAAATCCCCCACCTGCACCAAGCGGGATGTGGCCATGGCCGAGCGCATGGCCCGCATTGCCAACGTCTCCCTCAACGAGCTGGGCAAGCTTCTCTTCGATGGCAGCTTTGACGGCAAATCCGCCGAGGAGCTGCTGCACAGCGACTTCAAGGAGTTCCACATTGCCGAGCAGAATCTGGGCGTGGGCCAGATCACCTGTCTGGATTCCGAGGATATGCTCCAGCGCCGGGAGGAGTTTCTGGAGGCCATGCGCCACGATCAGA
>USIZ01000321.1 GCA_900554855.1 uncultured Eubacteriales bacterium
GGTCTGCCGCCGCCCCTGACCCCGGAAGAGGAGAAAGCCCTTCTGGCCCGGATGGCCGACGGAGACCCCGCCGCCCGGGATGAGCTCATCACCCATAACCTGCGGCTGGTGGTGTACCTTGCGAAGAAATACGAGGGCAGCGGCGTCCCCTCGGAGGATATGGTGTCCATCGGTACCATCGGGCTCATCAAGGCTGTGAACACCTTCACGCCCGAGCGGAGCATCAAGCTGGCGACTTACGCCAGCCGCTGCATCGGCAACGAGATCCTGATGTATCTGCGCAAAAGCTCCAACCGGCGGCAGGAGGCCAGCATCGACGAGCCGCTGAACATCGACGGCGACGGCAACGAGCTGCTGCTGTCGGACGTGCTGAGCAGCGAGGAGAATCAGGTGGGTCAGCGTCTCGAGCAGGACGCCGAGCGGGCCAGCCTCCGCCGGTCGGTGGAGCAGCTCTCGCCCCGGGAGCGGCAGATCATGGAGCTGCGCTTCGGCCTGCTGGACGGCGTGGAGCGGACCCAGAAGGAGGTGGCAGACGCCATCGGCATCAGCCAGAGCTATATTTCGAGGCTGGAGAAAAGGATCATACGGCAGCTGAGGGAACAGCTGGGGGAGTAGCCCCCTGAATTTGGAATGAATGTTATCCTGCCCCTGCGGCCATACTTCCGGTGAAATTGAAACGAAACCGGAGGGTAGGGGATGTACAACAAGGTTGAGCTGTGCGGCGTGAACACCGCCGAACTGCCGATACTGTCCGAGCAGGAGAAGCGCGACCTGCTCACCCGGGCGCGGGCCGGGGACAAAGAGGCCCGCCAGAGCATGATAGAGGGCAATCTGCGGCTGGTGCTCAGCGTGGTGCAACGCTTTTCGCAGCGGGGCGAGAACATGGACGACCTGTTTCAGGTGGGGTGCATCGGGCTCATCAAGGCCATCGACAACTTCGACCCGGCCCAGCAGGTGCGGTTCTCCACCTACGGCGTGCCGATGATCATCGGTGAGATACGGCGGTTCCTGCGGGACAACAACGCCCTGCGGGTGAGCCGCAGCCTCCGGGACACGGCCTACCGGGCCATGCAGTCCCGCGAGGAGCTGGAAAAGCAGCTGGGCCGTGAGCCCACTGTGGACGAGATCGCCCAGAAGACCGGTCTGTCCCGCCGCGAGGTGTCGGCGGCGCTGGAATCGGTGGTGGAGCCGCTGAGCCTTGAGGAACCGGTCTACGCCGACGGCGGCGATGCGGTGTACGTCATCGACCAGGTGCGCGACCCCGACGGCGAGGACAGCTGGATCAGCGGCCTGCAGTTCCGCCAGACCGTGGCGGGCCTCACCCCGCGCGAAAAGCGCATCATGGAACTGCGCTACCTCAAAGGCAAGACCCAGATGGAGGTGGCCCGGGAGATCGGCATCAGTCAGGCACAGGTGAGCCGGCTGGAAAAGGCGGCGCTGGAGCAGTTCCACCAGATGACATGACAAAGCGGCGGTGTCTGGACACCGCCGCTTTCCGCTAACGAGGCTTGTGGTATTTTTCCCGGGTGGCCGCGCCGCCCCGCAGGTGGCGCTCGGCTTTGTTCCGGGCCAGCACCATCTGCACCTGCCGGAACAGCTCCGGCCCTACCGTCCGCAGCCGCACCGACACGTCCTTGTGGACGGTGGATTTGCTGCATCCGAAGGCCCGCGCCGCCGCCCGCACGGTGGCTCCATGCTCCACGATGTACTCTCCCAGCAGCAGCGCCCGCTGTTCCGGATCACCTTTCATGACTGCTCCCTCCCGCCAAAATGTGCTTGTTCCAGAATATGTGTCCGGCTGGCCCGATATGCTGCCGGGGGCTTGACTTTTGACGCAGAGCGGCTATACTGAAAGCGGACATGAAAACAGGGGCGCCGTGAGGCTGAGATCTGCTGTAGGCAGAGACCCTTGAACCTGATCCGGGTAATGCCGGCGTAGGTAGTTTGCGGAAAGGTCCCGATTTTCACAAACAGCCCGTGCGCCTGCCAGAAAAGCAGGCGTATTTTGTTTTTGTGTACTATTGTTATGAGAAGAGGAATCCTCATGTCGAAATCTTACTCCAAGACCCGGGTGCTGGTGGAGTGCGCGCTGATGATCGCCATCGGCACCGTGCTGTCCAACATCAAAATTTTCACCATGCCCAACGGCGGCA
>USIZ01000322.1 GCA_900554855.1 uncultured Eubacteriales bacterium
CTGCTGAACGAGAAGTACGGCATCACCGAGGAGGATTTCCTGTCTGCCGAGCTGTGCGCCGTGCCCGCATACTCCGCCGTGGACGTGGGTCTGGATCGCTCCTTGCTGGGCGCCTACGGCCAGGACGACCGCGTGTGCTCCTATGCCGCACTGAAGGGCCTGTTCGACGCGGAGAAGCGCCATAAGACCGCCGTGTGCATTCTGGCCGACAAGGAGGAGATCGGCTCTGACGGCGTCACCGGTATGCAGTCTCAGGCCTTCGACACCTTTATCGCCGACCTGTGCGACAGCCAGGGCGTCAGCCTGCGCGAGTGCTTTGAGCACTCCTTCTGCCTGTCTGCCGATGTGACCGCCTGCTATGACCCCAACTTTGCCAATGTGTATGACAAGCGCAACTCCAGCATCATCAATCGGGGCGTTGGTCTGTGCAAGTACACCGGCTCCCGGGGCAAGTCCGGTGCGTCTGACGCCTCTGCTGAGGTCATGGGCTATGCTCGCCGGGTGTTTGAGCGCGCCAATGTGCTCTGGCACGTTGCCGAGCTGGGCAAAGTCGATGTGGGCGGCGGCGGAACCGTGGCCCTGTTCATGGCCAACCGCAATATCGACACGGTGGACGCCGGCGTCTCCGTGCTGGGTATGCACGCGCCCTTTGAGGTGACTGGCAAGCTGGACTGCTACATGACCTATCTGGCCATGAAGGCGGTCTTTGAGGAATAATTCTGCACTCCGCCCGGGGCATTATTGTGCTCCGGGCGGTTTCCAAACTCTGGTAAGGAGGAAAAGACGTGAACGAACTGACTCAATCGCTGCTGAAAGCCATCTCCAGGTATGATATGAATCTGAAGGGGGAGTATAAGCGGGTGCGCAAGCTGGAGCAGCTCTCCCACCCCTATGTCAAGCGCGTGACCAGCAACCGAATGGATCGCATCGTCCATCTGGAGGATCATGACATTCTGGTGCGCGCATTCAGCAGGGACGGAAAGATCGCCCCGGTGCTGCTGTTTTTCCACGGCGGCGGTTTTGTCACCGGTGACTTTGACAGTTACAGCAATGTCTGCGCCACGCTGGCCGCCCAGACCGGCTATAAAGTGGTGTCCGTCAACTACCGCCTTGCTCCGGAGCATAAGTTCCCGGCGGGGGTGGAGGACTGCTATGCCGTGACCCAGCAGATTCTGACCCACTGCGAGGAGTGGTATCAGGTCTCGGCCGATCAGGTGATCCTGACCGGCGACAGTGCCGGAGCCACCCTGTCCTGTGTGACCAGTTTCCTGTGCCGCGACCGGGGCGGCCTTATGCCGGGCGGCCAGATCCTGATCTATCCTGCCGCCTGGTGCGACTATACCGACGCCACCCCCTTCGCCTCGGTGGCGGAAAACGGCGCGGACTACATTCTGACCCGCAAGAAGCTGCTGGACTATATGGAGCTCTATGCCTCTGAGCCGGAGGACAGGCTGGATCCCCGCTTTGCCCCTCTGCGCAATACGGATTTTTCCGGCCTGCCGCCTACGCTGTTGCTGACCATGGAGTTCGACCCGCTCCGGGACGAGGGGGAGGAGCTGGGGCGTCGGCTGATCGCAGCGGACAACCCGGTGTCGGCCTTCCGCATTCTGAACGGCGTCCACGGCGCGTTCCGACTGCCCGTGCGCCAGCCGGTCACTGCCGCTATCTACCGACATATCAAAACGTTTCTGAATTGTGGTGAGGAAAGTGAATAAGCGTAATGCCTATCATTGGAGTCGGCTGGACAACGCGGCATTGATCTACCCTTCGCTGGCCACCCGGGATGCCACCCGGGTGTTCCGGCTCTATTGCCAGTTTCGTCAGAATGTTGACCCGGAAGCACTCCAGCGTGCCTCTGACCGGGCATTGGAGCGTTACCCGGAATTTGCCCACACCATCCGTTCCGGCTTTTTCTGGCACTACCGGGAACATACCGGGCTGAAGCCGGTGGTGCATGAGGAAAATCAGACGCCCTGTTATCCGCTCTATTCCTCCAATGTTCATGGCCTGCTGATCGATATCTCTTATTATCGCTGCCGCTTGAACTTTGAGATTTTCCACGGCTTGGCGGATGGCCTTGGTGCGGCGGTGTTCTTTCATTCACTGGTGCTCCTCTATCTGGAGGAAGCGGGGCTGACAGAGCGTGCGG
>USIZ01000323.1 GCA_900554855.1 uncultured Eubacteriales bacterium
GCGTCGCCGCGATGGCGGAGTAGGTGTCTGTGCCTGAGGAGGTGACGACATGGTTGGTAAAAGAGGAGTTGTTGCCGCCGCCGTGCTCTGCGTGGAGCACCAATGCCATGTCCAGCACCCGGGCTTCGGTCTCGGTGAATTTGGAGTCGGGGCGGAGCATATGCAGGATGTTTTCGGCAGTGGACAGGCCGGGCACCGGGTCGTGGATGAAAAAGCTGGTCTTGTCCTGAATATAGTAGTCGTAGGCCTGATAGCCGTAGAGCGCCAGCTGGGGGAAAGTGGCGATCAGCTGAAGGCACTGGCGCAGAACGTTGGGGATAGAGGTGTCGTTGGGCCGGTTATCATAGGAGTACAGCGTGAGCACACTCCGGGCCATGGAGTTCATGATGTCGGTGCTGGGAGCCTTCATGATGATGTCCCGCACAAAGGAGTTGGGCAGGGAGCGGTAGTCGGCCAGCACATCGCGGAAGCTGTCCAACTCGGCGGCGGAGGGCAGGTTGCCGAACAGCAGGAGGTAGATGATCTCCTCAAAGCCAAAGCGGCCGTCCTTCAGAAAGCCTTTGACCAGATCGCGCACATTGTAGCCCCGGTAGAACAGGGAGCCGTCGCAGCTCTCGCCGTCGGGGGTCTTGGCCTGGATCTCGCTGATCTCCGTCAGGCCGGTAAGCACGCCGTTGCCGTTCAGGTCGCGCAGGCCGCGGTTGACTTTATATTTGGTGTAAAGCTCCTTGTCGATCACGCAGTCCTCGGAGCAGTGGGCAGCCAGCGCCTGAATCTCAGGCGTGATCTCGGAATAGTCTCTTTTTTCAGCCATGGGGATTACCTCCTAACGAAATAACAGGCGGGCGTTTATGCCGGCTCTGCATGTCCGGCGACCTTGGCCATCGCCTGGATCAGTTTACGGGTCAGCCGCAGGTACTCGGCGCTGTCCTCCTCGCCCAGTTCATCCAGCACCAGATTGACCCGGTGGAGCAGGCGCTGGTAGCGCTTGGTGATGAAGTCGCGGCCCTTCTGGGTGAGAAAGACCTGCACCACCCGGCCGTCCTCCTCAGAGGCGGCGCGGTGGATCAGCCCCTGCGCCTCCAGATGCTTCAGAGCATTTGCCACCCGGCTGGAGCCGACCTCCAGCGCCTGACGAAGTTCACCGGCAGTGGCGCCGTTATGACCCAGCGCCAGGTGGGTGAGCAGTGCGCTTTCCCCCCGGGTGGTCAACTTGGTGTCCTCGTGTTCGGACAGTTGCCCCAGTTCGCGCATCAGCCGAATCAGCTCCTCGGCCTCTGTCTGCCGCGGCATATGGGTCACCTCACAATATGGTTCATAGTATGAGACAATTATATCGGCTTTTGAAATCGTTGTCAATCACCGTAGTGAAGTGCTAAATTGAACTTTTTGTGAACAAAAACGTAAAAAGCACGCATTCCAAAGCAAAGCACCTGCTTTCGCTTAGAAAGCAGGTGCTTTTCAGATGAAGTCTCTCTATGGATCCCCCTTCGGCGGATCAAATAGCGGACCGTCAGTTCTTCAGGCTGTGAAGCGGCGCTGGGATGCGTCCGCCGCGGTGGATGAAGTCGGCAGAGGAGGACTTGTGCACCGGCATGACCGGAGCGGAGCCCAGCAGGCCGCCCATTTCCACCGTGTCGCCCACATCCAGACCGGGGGCGGGGATGATGCGTACGGCGGTGGTCTTGTTGTTGACCATGCCGATGGCGGCTTCGTCGGCGATAATGGCGGCAATGGTCTCGGCAGGGGTGTCGCCGGGGACGGCGATCATATCCAGGCCGACGGAGCAGACACAGGTCATGGCTTCCAGTTTGTCCAGCGTCAGCACACCGGACTGAGCGGCGGCGATCATGCCCTCATCCTCGGAGACAGGGATAAAGGCGCCGGACAGGCCGCCCACGGAGGAGGACGCCATAACACCGCCCTTCTTGACGGCGTCATTCAGCAGAGCCAGCGCGGCAGTGGTGCCGTGGGTGCCGCAGGTCTCCAGACCCATTTCCTCCAGAATGCGGGCCACGCTGTCGCCCACAGCGGGGGTGGGAGCGAGGGACAGGTCCACGATGCCAAAGGGGGTGTTCAGGCGGCGGCTGGCCTCCTGGGCCACCAGCTGGCCCATGCGGGTGATGCGGAAAGCGGTCTTTTTGACGGT
>USIZ01000324.1 GCA_900554855.1 uncultured Eubacteriales bacterium
CGCTGGATCGCAGCTCCGGTGTAGCCCGGCTGTATGCTCTGCCCGGTGCGAAGGGGAGCGTGGGACTCATTTCGCCGATCAGCCATGACTTCTGCGCCCAGTGTGACCGCATCCGCCTGACCAGTGATGGCAAGCTGAAGCCCTGTCTGCACTCTGACAAGGAGATCTATTTGCGCGGACTGCATGGAACCATGCTGGAGCAGTCACTGGTCGATGCGATCCGGGCAAAGCCCCAGAGCCATCAGAAGCTGGTACCCGGTCATGTCAGCGCGGGCGGTCGCCCCATGAACCGAATTGGAGGGTAATATGGAGGATTTTACACACTTTGATCCGTCCGGCCACGCGCGGATGGTCAATGTAGGAGAAAAGGCGGAGACCCGGCGCACCGCTGTCGCGGCGGGGCGCGTGCTGGTCAACCGCAATACTTTTGAGCTGATCCGCACCGGCGGTTGCAAAAAGGGCGACGTTTTGACGGTTGCCCAATTGGCAGGTATCATGGGGGCCAAGCGCACGCCGGATCTGATCCCGCTGTGCCACCCAATTATGATCTCCGGTGTGGAGCTGAAGCTGGAACTCAACGAAACGGAATGTGCAGTAGACATCCTTGCCACGGTTTCCTGCTCTGGCCAGACCGGCGTGGAAATGGAGGCGCTGACTGCGGTCAGCGCGGCGGCGTTGACCGTCTATGATATGTGTAAGGCGGTCCAGCGGGATATGGTCATCGACCGGATCCGACTGCTGAAAAAGACCGGCGGAAAGTCGGGTACATTTGAACGAAAGGAATGAGCTTTTTCATGGAATATAAAGCTGCTGTTATCACCATCAGCGACAAGGGCAGCCGCGGCGAGCGGGAGGACACCTCCGGCCCGGCGCTGAAAGCACAGTTGGAACAGGCGGGCTATCAGGTGGAGCACACCTGCATCATCCCGGATGACTTTGACCGGATTGCGGCGGAGCTGAAAGCCTGCTGTGATGAGCGCGTTGTGGCGCTGGTGCTGACCACCGGGGGGACGGGTCTGTCTCCACGGGACGTGACACCGGAGGCGACCCTCTCTGTGCTGGAGCGCGAGGCCCGGGGGATCCCGGAAGCGATGCGCTATGCCAGTCTTCAGATTACCCCCCGGGCCTGCCTGTCCCGCGGTGTGGCCGGTACCCGCGGCCGAACCTTGATCGTCAATCTGCCCGGCAGTAAAAAGGCTGCCGTGGAGAACTTGGACGCCGTTTTGCCCGCATTGGGCCACGGCCTTGATGTCCTGTGGGGCAATTCCGGAGATTGTGGGGTGGAACAGCATGGCTGAGGTACTGGCTGTCTGCATCAGCGAAGTGCGCGGGATCAGCAAACATCCTGTGAAGGAAATTCACTTGATCCCAGAATACGGGATCGAGGGCGATGCCCACGCCGGAAAGTGGCACCGGCAGGTGAGTCTGCTAGCTCAGGAAAGTGTCGATAATCTGCAAAGTAAAATTACTGTACAACTGAAACCGGGCGATTTCGCCGAAAATATCCTGACCCGCGGAATTGAGCTCAAGACTCTGCCGGTGGGGACCCGCCTGAAAGTGGGCACTGCGCTGGGCGAAGTGACTCAGATCGGGAAAGAGTGCCACAATGACTGCGCCATTCGACAGCAGGTGGGCGACTGCTGTATGCCCCGGGAGGGCATCTTTATGCGGGTTCTGGAAGAGGGCAGGGTATGTCCCGGTGACACGATCGAGGTCATCGAGCCCTGAATCCGGTATTCCACGCGTGTTTTACCATGCGGAGAATATAAAGAATTTCCAAGAAGGAGCAAGAAGGAGATTGTGAATGAAGAAGATCAGCAAGCTGCTGGCCCTCGTAATGGCGCTGGCTATGGTGTTGGCCCTGGCCGGTTGCGGTTCCGAGGGTAAGACCTCAGCTGCGGAAGCTTCCGGTTCTGCCGCCCCTGCCGCCTCTGCCTCCGGTTCTGCCGCTGACGATCAGCCTGCCGCCGAGCAGACCACCGTTTACATCGACATCGCCGCCTCTCTGGAGGCTGTCTTTGTGGACAAGATCATCCCTGAGTTTGAGAAGCAGAATCCTAACGTGAAGATCGAGTACAACACCGGCTCCTCCGGCAAGCTGCTCTCCGGCATTGAAGAGGCCAACGGCATCGGTCATGACTTGTT
>USIZ01000325.1 GCA_900554855.1 uncultured Eubacteriales bacterium
CCCGCCTGCCAGCTCCCGTCCGGCACCATCGTTGTGGATGATGTGCCGGCAGCCGGCGGCGTGGGGCTCTACGCCCGCGTCTCCTCCGCTGCCGTTCAGATCCAGGAGGCCGAGGAGGAGCTGAGTGCCAGTGCCACTCTGGAGCACGGCAGTATCAGCATCAGTGCAACGGAGACGGCGCTGAACATCTATCTCTCCGACAAGCTGTGTGCCTTCCATGAGGACTTTCCCAAGATCCGCCTGCGCATCTCCAATCACTCCACGCCCCAGGCCGTGCAGGCTGTGCGCAACGGCGAGGTGGACTTCGCCGTGGTGTCCACCCCGGCGGAGGCGGAGGCGCCGCTGAACATAGTGGAGCTGGAGTCGTTCCGGGAAATTCTGGTGGGCGGGCGCACCTTCACCGCGCTGGCAAGCCAGACCCTGAGCTTGAAGGAACTGAGTGCCTATCCCCTCATCTCTCTGAGTGAGGAGAGTATGACCCGCGCCTTTTATCGGCAGTTCTTTTTGGAGCATGATGCAGTGCTGAGACCGGACACTGAGGCGGCCACCACCGACCAGATGCTCACCCTGGTGCGCAGTGAACTGGGACTGGCCTTTGTGCCGGAGCCTATGACCCGCAATGCCCTCAAATCCCGGGAGATCGTCCAGCTGACGCTGAGAGAGGAGATACCGGCCCGCTCTGTTTGCCTGGTCTACGACCGTCACCGCCCGCTGAACACCGCAGCCCGCGCCTTCCGTGAGCGGCTGCAAAAGGGATGAGCAGAGCACATAAAGAGGCTGAAATGTGCATTGCGAACCGGTTGCGCAGGCACTTTTGGACAGACAAAAGCGGCGGGAGCAGATCGCTCCCGCCGCTATATTTCTGGCGTTTATCGGTTCTGTTCTGAAAAGAATTCCTGCGGCAGCATGGGATGTATTTTGGCGCGGTATTCCAGTGTGCGCAGGGAGAGAATATACGCAAAAATTTCGTTGCCGTCCTCCAGCCGGTCATTCATCAGCTCCATGCAGCGGTTGATGCGGTAGCGCACGGTATTGCGGTGAATGAACAGCAGGTCGGCGGTTTTGGACAGGCTCTTTGCCTGCTCCAGATAGGTCTGGAGGGTGATGCAGAGCTGGGTGTCGTGAGCCATGTCATACTCCAGCAGATTCAGGATCTGCTCATGACAGTAGGTGTCCAGATCTGCCGGGGGAATGCGGTCAAAGAGCAGGAAGGAGGATAGGGTGTCAAACTGGAAACAGTTGTGCTGGCGGCCCAGCTTGCGGCCTTTGTCCAGCACGGCCTGTGCCTGAAGATAGCGGTCACGCAGATTGACCGGATGCTTCAAAGTGCGGCTGATGCCGGCCAGCAGATTCCAGCGCCGGAGCAGTTCAGCCATACCGGCCACATCCTCCGGCCAGCGGTGGACTGGCGTATCGCTGCCATAAATGCACAGCAGCAGCGCGTTGTAGATCAGCACGGGACAGTGAAGCGTCTGGGCGAATTCCTGCTGGATCTGCTCCAGATTTTTTGTGCCGCTGGGCGTCTGACCGGGGGCATCCGAGAGACAGAGCGCCACTACATAGGTATAGGGCTTCATCTGGAAGTCGAGAGAGTCCAGGTGCCGATCGATCTTTTCCCGGGAAGGCTGGTCCTCGTCCAGCAGCTTGATGAAGTAGTTTTCCACTGAGCGGCTGTCGCTGGTAAGGTGGAACCGCTCCTGGACCAGCTTGGGCAGAATAAAGGCGGAGATCAGATCGAGCAGCTCCGGATCCTGATCGCCCAGCGGCTGAAGGAAGGAGGTGAGCACCACCACACCGACGGCCTGACTATGGCGGGTTAGTGTCTTGATGATCCGGGCATAGGGGATATAGTCGTCCTGCACCAACACCGGCCGTTGGACAGCGGCGGAGGTAATATGCACACTGCCTACCTCGCGGTTCTGTTTCAGCGTATTGGAATCCAGATGGGCGGCAACAATGTTTTCCTGCCACGTCGGATCATCAATCTCCACGCATTTGGTGTAAGCCAGAATGGTGTGGGCCATATCGCTGATGAAAATGGGGTTCCCCATGATCTGGAAGGCCAGGTCACAGAGCTGCTGGAGGTTTGCGGTGTGGGGAAGCTGACAGAGCAGATCCAATTTTGAACTGTCGGGCATA
>USIZ01000326.1 GCA_900554855.1 uncultured Eubacteriales bacterium
CCAGTTCACGGGTCATCTCCTCCAGAGTACGATTTGTATCAAACGCCGGGGCCTCGGATATAGGCTGAGGGGACTCTAACAGCAATTGCTGGCGGACGCTTTCGGCGGAAATATAGGACCGTTCCGCCGTCAGCGTCAGTTGTCGTATGACTCGTTTCAGCTGGTCCATATTTCCGGGCCACGGATAGCTTTGCAGAAGCTCCATCGCCTCCGGCACAAAACCGATGACTTGATGGGCGCTTTCGGCATTAAACTCGTTGAGGTACAGACTGCACAGGGCCGGGATCTCAAAGACGCGTTCCCGCAGAGGAGGCATCCGCAGCGTCAGACAGGAGCACTGCTGGCGCAGAACCCGACAGATGGGACAGTCCTCAGCTTGAGGAGTATCTGTGACGACCGAAAACAGAAATCGATTGTTTCTTCCCGATAGGATATGCCGAGCCAGAGAATCCGCCTGCTCCCCGGTGAGACAGTTGCTGTTCTTAAAATAGAAGGTGCAGCCGGTATCGTATAGCGGAGAGTCCGTTCGCGTGACAAAGCTCTGCCAGAATTTGCTGTCCGCCCGGTCGCAATCCACCACGCAAAGAGGGTGGTCACGATGCAGCCCGTTGGTATATAGAACGTTGGCGGCCCGGTCCTTGTGCGTGCTGATCTCGCCAAGGATCAGCACAGGAGAATGGGAAGCCGCATAGCGCTGCAGATTTTGGTGAAGGGCGGAGTTGATGTATTTCTTGAAATACTGCGGCGAAATATCTTCGCAGCTAAAAAAGCTCACGACCTCGCTGCGGGTCATGTCCTCCGGCAGAGGCTCGGCCTGCAGAAAGAAATAGGGGGAACCCTCCAGAAATGCTCGCTGACAGGAAATCTTCCACGACTGTTCCTGAATTCGCCGGATCTGCACACCGCCCTCCGCGGCGTCCACATGTGCGGCGATTTTTTGCATCATTTTGCGCAGCCGGGGCTTTCGGGCAAGAGAAGGGCTTTCCCAAAATACCGTTTGATCCTCCTGCAGAACCGCCAGTTCCCATTGGTGCTGACGGGCTTGACGCTCCAGCAGTGCGTCCCGGACACGGACGGCGGTCATCAGTTGATGCAGCTGCAGCGCCTGACGGATCGAGTTTTCCAGACTTTCTACGCCGGAGGTGATCAGAATAGCGTCCAGCGAATGCTGCCTGGCATACTGCGTCGTCACCATATCTCCTATGATCAGGGTGACGTCCCGCTGAATTAGCTCATCTACCGTCTTTTCCAGCGTATCTCCCTGCGCGATCGGGTAAATTGGCACATCATATTGCAGCACGCTGCACAGAAGCGTTGCCATGCGGGCAATGTTGGGATAGGCGACCAGAGCATAACGGCCGGTGTAGTTTTCCGCCAGCTTTAAGGCGGACAGTACATCATAGCTGGATAGCTGGATCTCCACCACCGGGATGGAAACAACGGACCGCAGCACCTCCGCTGTGCCGCCGCGGGAGATGACGATATCAAACTCCTCCTCGTTGATCTCCTGCACCAGACGCGCTCCTTCGCCGAGGTCGCCGACCATCACTGTCAGACGGACCTCCGGTCTGTCCTTGCAGATAAGCAGCAGAATATTCTTCATGCTTTCATAGGGCGCTATGACCAGAATCCTGCACGGGATCATGCGATTCACCACCTGTCTTATTTTGAAGCACATTTTTCGTGTCACAGGTTTTATTTTACATCAATTATAAAAGTGTTGCAATATGAAACTTACTTTTTTGGTTTTACAATTGACTTGATAAAATCTCTATGATAAAAAAGGAGCAGAAAGTAAAAAAATAAGGGGCGCAGACCCCGAGGGAGGTACATATGGAGATCAAAGGTATCATTGCCGCCATGGCTACCGCCATGTATGAGGATGGCAGTATCAATGAGTCCGAAATCCGCAATCAGGTGAACCGGCATATTCAGGCCGGCGTTGACGGCATCTTCTGTCTGGGTACCAATGGAGAGTTCTATATCCTCAGTACGGAGGAGAAAAAGCGGGTCATGCGCATCTGCGTGGATGAGGCGCGGGGGCGGGTGCCCGTCTATGCGGGGACCGGCTGTGTGGGTACGCAGGACACCATTGACCTGTCGCTGGCGGCGCAGGAGATCGG
>USIZ01000327.1 GCA_900554855.1 uncultured Eubacteriales bacterium
TTCGCCGTCCACCAGAATGTCGATGTAGCTCAGCAGCTCACGCGTGATGTCCCAGTTGCCCAGTTTTCCGGCCAGAATATCTTTTTCATAGTCATAGCCGGTGTAGCACCATACCGTCTTTTCCGGATACTCCGCGTGTACCCGCCGCATCAGTTCCAACAGGGCGGGCTGATTTTCCGGTTCAAAGGGTTCGCCGCCCAACAGGGAGAGACCGCGAATGTACCATGGCTTCAGATGGTCGAGAATCTGATCCTCCGTCTCTCGGGTGAAGGGGGTGCCGTATTGGAAATCCCATGCTTCGGCATTGAAGCAGCCTTTGCAGTGGTGGGTGCAGCCGGATACGAACAGGCTGACCCGGACGCCGGGGCCGTTGGCCACATCATAGGATTTTATTGTGGCATAATTCATGGAAACTCCTCCGTCTCTACAAGATGTTGTATTAACTATACCACCTTACCTACTATTTAGCAAGCGGTTTCAACTCCGGAGTGCTTCTTTTCCGGCAGACTGAGCAGTACCAGCATGATGAAGATGCAGGCAAATCCCAGCGCGTCCCACATGGTGAAGGGACTTCCCAGTACGAAGGTGCTGATGATGGCGGCAGTGACTGGCTCGGCAAAGCTGTAAAGGCTGGCCTTCTGGGCGCCAATCAGCTTGACGCCCTGCATATAGCAGGTAAAGGCCAGAATATTGCCGATGATGACCACACACGCAATGCCGAGCAGGCCATAGCCGTTGGGCACATAGCCCATCGTCCACGGTTGAAACACCAGCAACGCCAGCCCGCCGCCCAGCAGAAAGGCCCAGCTCTGGAGCACCGGGGTTGGGAATTGCTTTTGCAGATTTTTCGGCCACATATTGTAGATGACCACGCAGAACGCACTCAATACACCGGCGGTCAGCGCAATGGGGGAGATCGCCAGTTCGGTGAGACTTCCGTGGGTGGTCAGCAGGAATACGCCGCCCAGTGCCAGCACGATCGAGCCGATCTCCGACAGGCGCGGTGCCCGATGGCCGGAGATGCAGACGATGATCAGCACGATGGCAGGGAAGAGATCCTGCATGATCGTGGCTACGCCGGCGGTGGAGTATTGGATGGTTGTGAAGTACAAAAACTGACTGCAACTGACACCTGCAATACCGTAGATAAGCAGGTCGATCACATTGCGCCGATTTTTGAAGGGAGCAAAGAACTGCTTTCGATCTTTGAAAAAGAAAAAAACGCCCATGATAAGTCCGGCCAGAAAGAGCCGGATAGGCACGAGCCATCGGGAGTCCATATGCTGGCGGGAGAAAAGATACTGGCCGATGCAGCCGGAAACGCCCCAGCAGATGCCGCCGAATGCGGTGAGAAAAGCGCCCTTTGCGCGGTTTGACATTGGTGTTACATCCTTTCCTGCGACCCACGCCCTTGTGCAGTCGCCCATAGCCGAATCCGCTCTATTATAATGCCGAAATGTCGGTTCGGCAAGGCCGTTGCAGCAAAAAAATGCACAAAACCGCCCGGGATCTCCCGGGCGGTTTAATTAAATTGGCTTTATGGGTCAGCGGTCAAGCGACATGGCTTACTCCACGACCAGATCGCCGTTTTGGACGGCGACAGTGAGCACGGTGCCGGGGGTCACATCGCCGGCGATGAGCTTTTTGGCAATGAGGGTCTCCACGGTGTGCTGCAGATAGCGGCGCAGAGGACGGGCACCGAACGCGGGATCATAGCTGCGGTCGATGATCTCATCCTTGGCCTCGCCGGTGAGCCGGACAGAGATCTCCTGGGGCTCCAGACGCTTGTTCAGACCGTCAATCAGCAGATCGATGATGCCGGTGATGTTCTCCTTGGTCAGCGGCTTGTAGAACACGATCTCGTCCAGACGGTTCAGGAACTCTGGACGGAAGGACTGCTTCAGCAGAGCCTCCACCTGACTCCGGGCCTGCGCGCTGATGCTGCCGTCAGGTTCGATGCCGTCCAGCAGGAACTGGGAGCCCAGGTTGGAGGTCAGAATGATGATGGTATTCTTGAAATCCACGGTGCGGCCCTGACTGTCGGTGATCCGACCGTCATCCAGCACCTGCAGCAGGACGTTCAACACGTCCGGGTGTGCCTTTTCCCCCTCGT
>USIZ01000328.1 GCA_900554855.1 uncultured Eubacteriales bacterium
ACTCTGGCTTGAAATTCAGTGCGCTTGCCGCAGCGTCGGCGATCATCAGCGCAGTGCCGCTGGGGGCGTCCACCTTGCGGTTGTGGTGCTTTTCGACGATCTCGATATCATAGCTGTCGCCAAGTACGGCGGCGGCTTTTTTGACCAGTTCCAGCAGAACGTTGATGCCAAGGGACATATTTGCACTGCGGAAAATGGGGATGTGCTTGCTGGCCTCGTCGATCTGGGCCAGCTGTTCGTCGGAGTAGCCGGTGGTGGCCAGTACCAACGGTACCTTGC
The DNA here is from genome assembly GCA_900554855.1 of uncultured Eubacteriales bacterium. GTDB lineage: Bacteria > Bacillota > Clostridia > Oscillospirales > Oscillospiraceae > UMGS1766. The sequence continues at coordinate 280 of USIZ01000328.1, forward strand.
GCTCCAGGGCAAAGGCCAGCAGGCCGTCCAGTGCAGCAGGGCTGGAGAAGTCGATCACTGCGTCAGCCTCGCCGGTGAAATTGGCGGGGGAGACGAACACGGGGAAGGCGCGGCTCTCCAGACTGACGTCAAAGCCTGCCACCACGCTCACATCGGGATCGGCCTCGCAGATGCTCTCGACTACCCGGCCCATGCGGCCGTTGCAGCCGGAAATAATGATCTTTCGTACCATGTCAGATGCCTCAGTTTTTCAGCGCAATGCCGTAGGCGGAGAGGGTCTCCCGCAGGGCGGCGTGGTGCTCAGGTGTCATCTCGCACAGAGGCAGACGGATGTTGCCGCTGCAAAGACCCATCAGCTCCATGGCGGCCTTGACGGGAATGGGGTTGACCTCCATGAACAGGGCATTGCACAGGTCGCTGTATTCGATCTGCATCTTGGCGGCTTCCTCAAAGTTGCCCTCCAGGCAGAGGTGGCTCATCTTGACCATGACCTCCGGCAGAACGTTGCTCACCACGGAGATCACGCCCTTGGTACCCAGGCTCATCATGGGCACGACCTGATCGTCGTTGCCGGACCAGATGTAGAAATCGTCGCCGCACAGTCTGCGGGTCTCGAGGATCAGACCGAAGTTGCCGCTGGCCTCCTTGACGCCGCAGATATTGGGGTGCTTTGCCAGCTGCTGATAAGTGGCTGCGGTGAAGGAACAGCCGGTGCGGGAGGGGACATTATAGAGGATGATGGGGGTGTGCACCCGGTCGGCGATGTACTCATAGTGCTTGATGAGACCCATTTGAGTGGCCTTGTTATAATAGGGAGTCACCAGCAGCAGGGCGTCGGCACCGGCGGCCTCGGCGTGCTGGGACAGCATCAGGGCGGCAGCGGTGTCGTTGCTGCCGGCGCCGGCGATGACCTTGACCCGGCCGGCGACCTTCTTGATGCAGTATTCCACGGTTTCCATGTGCTCCTCCAGAGACATGGTGGCGGACTCGCCGGTGGTGCCGCAGACGCAGATAGCGTCCGTACCGGCGGCGATCTGACGCTCGATCAGCTGACCGAACTGGTCAAAGTCCACCTTGTTGTCATCGGTGAAGGGGGTGACAATGGCAACGCAGGCACCGGTAAAAACGGGGGTACGCATTAAAAATCAGTTCCTTTCCATGTAGCCCTCTGCGCACAGCAGTTCGGCCAGAAGCACAGCGCCTCCGGCGGCGCCGCGCAGGGTGTTGTGGGACAGGCAGACAAACTTGTAATCATACTGGGTGTCGGGGCGCAGGCGGCCGATGGAGACGGCCATGCCTCCCTCCAGCATACGATCCAGCTTGGTCTGGGGACGATTGTCCTCCTCAAAATAGTGGAGGAACTGCTTGGGGGCGGAGGGCAGCTCCAGCTCCTGGGCGCGGCCCTTAAAACCGGCCCAGACATCCTTGATCTCCTCGATGGAGGGCTTTTTGCCGTCGGGGAAGGACATGAACACGGCGGCCATGTGGCCGTTGGAGACGGGGACACGCAGGCACTGAGCGGTGATGGCGGGGGAGTCGGCATTTACGATCTGGTCGCCTTCCACCTTGCCCCAGAGCTTCAGCGGCTCCTGCTCGCTCTTCTCCTCCTCGCCGCCGATGTAGGGGATCACATTGTCGAGCATCTCGGGCCAGGTCTCAAAGGTCTTGCCGGCGCCGGAGATGGCCTGATAGGTGCACACCAGTGCCTTGTCCAGACCGTACTTGGCGCGCAGGGGGTGCAGAGCGGGCACATAGGACTGGAGGGAGCAGTTGGACTTGACGGCGATAAAGCCGCGCTT
>USIZ01000329.1 GCA_900554855.1 uncultured Eubacteriales bacterium
AATCGACTGACCTTTCTTTTTTACCCAACAATATCTTTAATTAAGGGAAACGGGCAAGGCCGTGCCCGATGGGCGTACCCCGGTCTATCTGAATCCCGGCCTGATCTTCGGCACCGGCAGTCATGGCACTACCCGGCTCTGTCTGGAGGGTGTGGAGCGTTATGCCGTTCCCGGCCAGCCGGTGCTGGATCTGGGCTGCGGCAGCGGTATTCTGGCCATTGCTGCCCTGGTGTTGGGCGCCAGCCGTGCCAAAGGCTGCGACATCGACCCCAAGGCCGTCCGGGTGGCGGCGGAAAATGCCGGCTTCAACGGCGTGGAGAGTCGTCTGGAGGTGTTCTGCGGCGACGTGATCGGCGATCAGGAGCTGGCTCATGAGCTGGCCGGGCAATACCCGCTGGTGCTGGCCAATATCATTGCGGATGTCATTATTCCGCTGTCCGCTCATGTGGGCCAGTTCCTCGCCCCGGACGGCGTATTCCTCTGCTCCGGCATCATCGCCCACCGGGCCGACGACGTCAGATCTGCTCTGGAGCAAAATGGCTTCGCCATCTTTGACCGCCGCGAGCGGGAGGGCTGGGTATCCTTTGCTGCCAGACGGAAGTGAGCGGGACGCCCTCTGCGCTGGCGTTTTATCCCTGGTCGTGTTATACTGAACTGAACTCAAAAAGGAGGTGCTTCGATGTACAATCGGCAAGCACTGAAGCAGCGGGCCAAGCGCCTGATCGGCTGGGGTAATCCGGCCATGTTTCTCATTACACTGGTGTATGTTCTGGCCACAACGTGGGTCAGCTCGCTGTCCTCTCTGGCAGTGCCCAATCCGCTGAACTCGGTCAGCGAGATCTATATGAACTGGTATAACGGCCTGATGGATGCCATGCAGTCCAGCGGCATGGTGAGTCAGGGGACGATAGATGCGCTGACCCAGCGCATCCTGAGCTGCTTTGTGGGGCCGCAGGCCGCGATCGGGCTGTTGGTGGCTCTGCTTGTCGGTTTCTACTCCTTCGTGGTGGGGGTGGGCTATTGCAGCGTCAACCTCCGGGCCATGCGCGGGCAGGAGACCGGCGGCTACAAGGAGCTGTTCTCCCACTTCGACATTGCAGCCAAGATCATTCTCATGGAGCTCCTGAAGGTGATTTTCATCTCCCTGTGGTCCTTCCTGTTCGTCATTCCGGGCATCATAGCCGCCTACCGCTACCGGCTGGCGGAGTACTGCCTGCTGGATGACCCGGACATCTCTGCGCTGGAAGCCATTCGCCGTAGCAAACGGCTCATGTTCGGCCGTAAGATGGATCTGTTTTTCACGGACTTCTCCTTCCTTGGCTGGATGCTCCTCCAGAACATTCTGGTGAATGCCGTTGCCAGCGGCGTCTACGCACTGGCGGGCGACGGTGTGCTTTACACCGTTATCACACTGGCGGCCACCACGGCGTGCGCGATGTTCCTGACCACCTATACCAGCCTGACTGAGGCGGGATTCTACCTCTTCGTCCTCGGCAATCAGGCGCCGCCTGTCCAGCTCGGAGGCTTCAGCGGAAACGGCTTCCATGGCGGCGGGTTCAACAATGGCCAGAACGGCGGATTTGATCCCTGGGGCGGCACGCAGAACGACGGCGGGAACCCGTGGAACGGCAGCGGCCAGAACCCGTGGAGCGGCAATGACCGGCCGGGTTCCGACGACGGGAACGAGGGCTGGAATCAGTAAAAAATCAGCGGGCGCATCCTTGGTAAGGTTTGAATCCGCCCAGCAACTCCAGAAACGTTGAAAGAAGTGTGGGTCAGGGTGTGGGTCGACGGCCTGACCAACACGCGGAAACGTCCCGATAGACCCAAAGAGTACCGGAGAGGAGGGTCCCCTCTCCGGTGCTTTTATCGTTCGCGGCGTTCACATGACCTGCGCCATGAAGCTGCCCATGGTCTGCGCGGGATAATGTACAATAATTTGCGCAAATTGAAAAAAGGATAAAAAGAAAGACATAGCTTGCGGGCTCTGGTAGAATGAAGTTACCACACAAACATTTGAAAGACCAGCTATAAAAAGTCAATAGCAAAAAGTGAAAAAGAGAAAGGAAAGAC
>USIZ01000330.1 GCA_900554855.1 uncultured Eubacteriales bacterium
TCCACCTCTACCGACCCCGACGCGGCCAGCCTACCCGTTGACGCACGACGCGGCGGCTTCGTCATGGGCGAGGGCAGCGGCGTGCTGGTCCTCGAGGAGCTGGAGCACGCCAAGGCCCGCGGCGCACACATCTACGCTGAGGTGGTGGGCTACGGTGCCAACTGCGACGCCTACCACTTCACCGCCCCCGCCCCCGGCGGCGCAGGTGCCATCGACTGCATGGCGCTGACGCTGGCGGATGCAGGCATCGCACCGGAGCAGGTGGACCACATCAACGCCCACGGCACCGGCACCCACATGAACGATGCCTGCGAGACCGCCGCCATCCATGCGGTGTTCGGCGAACACGCAAAGCAGCTGACTGTGGTGAGCACCAAGAGCATGACCGGCCATCTGCTGGGCGGTGCGGGCGGCATCGAAGCCGTATTTACGGCGCTGGCCCTGCATGACCAGTTTGCGCCGCCCACCATCCACTATGAGCAGCCCGATCCCGAATGTGATCTGGACTATGTGCCGAACACTGGCCGTGCGCAGACCATGACCTACGCACTGAGCAACAGTCTGGGCTTTGGCGGGCACAACGCCTGCATCGCCCTGCGCAGATGGGAGGGCTGACCCATGGCAGAACCCCGCACCGTGCGTGCAGACGCAAACGCCCTGAACAGTGAGGAGATCGCGGCGCTTCTGCCGCACCGCTATCCCTTTGCCCTTGTGGACCGCATTCTGGACTACGAGCCGGGCCAGTGGGCCATCGGCCGCAAGTGCGTGAGCCGCAATGAGGAATTTTTCTGCGGACATTTTCCCGGTCAGCCGGTGATGCCGGGAGTGCTCATTCTGGAAGCACTGGCCCAGACCGGTGCCGTTGCGGCGCTCAGCCTTCCGGAGAACAAGGGCAAACTGGCCCTCTTCGGCGGCATCAAGAATGCCCGCTTCCGCAAGCAGGTCACCCCCGGCGATGTGCTCACCCTGCACTGTGAACTGGTAGAGCAACACGGCCCGGTGGGCGTGGGCAAGGCTTCGGCGTGGGTGGACGGCAAGTGCGCCGCCACCGCCGAGCTGACCTTTGTGCTGACCGACCCCAACGCCTAAAAACACCCCTGTGAGTTTAAAAAAGCTCACAGGGGTGTTTTCCGTTATTTTACCATTGAGAAGCCGCTTCGCTCTCTCAGCCAAACGCCACATCCAGAACCATCAGTGGTGCCCCACCAGATAGGCCACCCGTTCGATCTGCGCCGCCGTCATGCCGGTATCCGCCAGAAATTCCCGCACCAGCGGAGCACTCTCCTGCTCCTGATACTTTCCATTGGTGTTACTGCAATGGTAGGATCGCATATTTACTGATTTCTGTATCTGTTCAGGACAGCATCCGGGATATGGCAGTAACTGCAGTCTTCAGGGTGCCGTTCCAGATGGTGCTGATGCTCCTCAGCGCTCCGGACATAATTTGTCAGCGGCAGCACTTCCAGCATGATCTTGTCCCGGTCCTCCCGGCCGTTTATAAAAGCTCTTGCTTCTTCCAGATGTCTGGGATCTGTACTGTACAGCCCTGTCCGGTACTTTTTTCCAACGTCCACGCCCTGTTTGTTCAGGCTGTAGGGGTCGATGATCTCAAACAGGTGTGCCATCAGTTCTGAAATGCTTGTGTTTTTCTCATCATAGACCACTTTTACGCATTCTGCATATCCATCGTATGGGCCATCCAGAGAACTCGTTGTTCCGTTGGCTCTGCCGGCTTCAGTCATCTGTACACCAGGCACTGTGTCAAAAAAATGCTGTACGCCCCAAAGGCATCCGCCTGCGATATAGACCGTTTCCATCTTGATTTTCCCCTTCCTGTTGATGATATATCAGCTTTGCTCCTATTCTACCACGCTTTTCCACTGTCGGAAAGATATCGGAAAACAAAAATGGCCCCGGAGGGCTTATCGCAGCTCTCCGGGGCCGCCTTATGCAGAGTGATTTTCTCTCGATGGGCTTCCAGAAATGCTTTGCTGTAATCAGCTTGCATGAACCACAGCGGAAGAACCCTCATAAGATACAGAAAAGATTTCTGTATTTTTCTTGACAGTTTT
>USIZ01000331.1 GCA_900554855.1 uncultured Eubacteriales bacterium
GGCGGCCATGTCCGAGGGCGTGACCACGGCCTACGGCGCCGTGATGAAGCCCGCCGAGGGTACGGTGCTGACGGTATCCCGTCTGGCGGCGGCCAGAGCTGAGGAGGCGGCGCAGGAGCAGAACTGCGCCGAATATGTGCTGGCGGAGGCCATTGCCACGGGCTATGAGACGCTGGCCGAGACCACGGAGATGAATCCGGTGCTGAAAAAAGCCGGGGTGGTGGACGCCGGCGGCAAGGGCTACCTCATCATTCTGGAGGGGATGCTCAGCAGTCTGCGGGGCGAGCCCATGCCGGAGGTGGAGGAGGAGCCGGAGCACAACAAGGCGGACTTTGCCGCCATCGGAGACGAGGACATCACCTTCGCCTTCGACACCGTGTTCATCGTCCGCAAGAACGATCCCAACGTGGATCTGGCCCCCTTCCGGGCCTATCTGGACAGCATCGGTGACAGTCTGGTCATCGGCGAGGACGACGAATCCTTCAAGGTCCATGTTCACACCGACACCCCCGGCGAGGCTCTGACGGCGGCCCAGCGATACGGTACGCTGGAGTTGGCCAAGATCGAGAATATGCGGACCCAGGCCGCCGATCTGGCAGCGGGCCGCAAGGCCCAGAGCACCGACGATCTGGACGCCATCGAGGCGGAGCTGGAGCAGGCCGAGCAGGCGGAGGTCCCCGCCGAGAAGCGCTACGGCTTTCTGGCGGTATGCGCCGGAGACGGACTGGCGGCGGCCTTCCGGGATCTGGGCGTGGACCGGGTGGTATCCGGCGGCCAGACCATGAACCCCTCTACGGAGGCCATTCTGCGGGAGGTGAACCACACCCCCAGCGAGATCGTGTTCGTGCTGCCCAACAACAAGAACATCGTCATGGCGGCCCAGCAGTGCGTGGGGCTGACAGAGAAGCAGGTCATCGTGGTACCCACCCACAGCATCCCTCAGGGCATCAGCGCCATGATGAGCGTGGACACGGCGGAGGAGGATCCGCAGGCTATTCTTGCGGCCATGACCGAGGCGGCCGCCGCTGTCACCACGGCCCAGATCACCTATGCCGCCCGCAACTCCGACTTCGACGGCTTCGCCATCAACGAGGGCGACTATCTGGCCCTGCTGGACGGCAAGCTCTTCGGCACGGAGCGGGACATCACCTCCCTGCTGACCCGACTGGCGGCGCTGGCGGCGGAGCGGGAGGCGGCCTTCGTCACCCTGTTCTACGGCGAGGGCGTATCGCAGGAGGAGGCCGAGGCGGCGCAGGCCCTGTTCACCGAGGCCTGCCCGGAGACGGAGGTCTCCCTCCTCAGCGGCGGTCAGCCGGTGTACTACTACACCATCTCCATCGAGTAAAACCGAGTCTATCGCACCGAAGCATTCCCCGGACAGGACACTGTCCGGGGAATTTTTTCTGCCGGGCGGGGTTCGGGTTTCCCCGGCAATAGCCGGCATTTTCCGGCAAATGATTTTTCGGTATGATATTGCAAAACGGTCGCCCTTGTGTTATGATGAGGAGGATAACGTTCCAGCCATTGAACTGGACTCTGTTTCTTTCTCAGCAGACGATCCAGTCCCTGTGAGGGGACAGGTGGAATAGGGTGCAAATCCCTGCGAGTGGGTCACTGTGAAGCCCTCCCGGCGGCAAGTCCGACGGGACGGATAAGTCAGATACACCGGACCGTCCGCTGCGGTACCTGCCTACACCGGGACTGCCTGCACAAAGAGAACGCCCTTTTATGCGTCCGTGCTGCCGAACCGGCGGCACGGACGCTTTTGCTTTGTGCCATCCGCAAAAGCCGCCCCGGACCCAAGGGGACCGTACGGCAGACGAGAAAAACTCACCGGAGAGGAGGTGAGGGCTGCGGCCTGCACGCAGGGCCGCCGATCCCGACTGACACCACGACATATTTGAGAAAAGGAGAAACGAAATGCAGACAAAGATCACGTCGCACGGAAAGAAGCTCCTTGCGCTGATGCTGTCCCTGCTGATGCTGGTGAGCGTCCTGCCGGTCTCGGCATGGGCCGCCGCCAATGCAAAGCCCGAGAAGATCACT
>USIZ01000332.1 GCA_900554855.1 uncultured Eubacteriales bacterium
TCGCCCCGCAGCAGGTCGGTGGAGTCCAACAGATACTGGAGCAGCTCCGTCACCAGTTCGCAGGCGGAGGAGGCGTAGGGCTCGTGGTAATTGAGGGCGGCGTTTTCGATATACTTGGCGGAGCGCCGGTGGTGGTCGATGACCGCCACCTTGTTGCAGCTGAGCAGCAGCTGCTCCGCCACCACCTGATCGGGCCGGTTGGTGTCCACCACCACCAGCAGGGAGTGGTTGTCCGCCTCCAGCATAGCCGTGTCGGCGGTGATGAATACATCCTTGTACTCCGGCAGCTGGCGCAGCCGGTTCACCATGATGGTGGAGGGGTTGCTGCCGGGTTCAATGACGATGCGGGCGCGCACGCCGTTCTTGCGGGCGGCGGCCACGATGCCGGCACAGGCGCCGATGGAATCCAGGTCGGTGAACTTGTGCCCCATGGTGTAAACGGTGGAGGCGCTGGAGATCAGCCCGCCCAGGGCGTTGGCCATGACCCGGCTCTTGACCTTGGTGCGCCGCTCGGTCTCCTTGGCGCGGCCGCCGTAGAACTCGAAGTTGAAGCGATTTTTGATGACTGCCTGATCGCCGCCCCGGCTCAGGGCCATCTCGGTGGCCAGCGAGGCGAACTGCAAAAGCTCTGCAAAGTCGGTGTCCATGCCAATGCCGATGGACATGGAGGCGGGCAGGCCGTTGGCGGAGTTGATCTTGCGCACCGCGTCCAGCAGGGCGAACTTGGCCTCCTGCAAGGCGGTCAGGTACTGCTCCTCGAAGATAAAGAGGTAGCGATCCCGGTCATAGCGCAGCACCAGACCGTTGGTGGGCTTTGTCCACAGCTCGATCTGCTCGTCAACGGCACTGCGCAGGGCGGAGCGGGCGTTGTCGTTCAGGCCGCGGCACAGGTCATCGTAATTGTCAATGGTCAGAATGGCCACCACAGGGCGGGAGCCGTAGTACAGATCTTTGAGCGCCAGATCCTCAGTGACGTCCAGCCAGTAGGTGGTGGCGATGATGCTGGCGCTGGAGCGGCCGCTCTTCGTCCGGGCCATATGGCCGAACACGGTGAATTTCCGGTCGTCGATCATCACGGTGGAGGGGCACTCGGTCTTGCCCTCCATGAGCCAGCGGGTGTCAAATCCGGGGACGGCGGAGGTGATCTTTGTGTCGAACAGATGCTCCCGCTCTCCGGTGATGCGCAGGAACAGGTCGTTGGACCAGATGATCTCGTCAGTGTCGGGCCGGAAGATCACCATGGGGAAGGGGGCGTTGAGCATTACGTCGTTGCCCGCCGCGCCCAGATCCTCTCCGGCGGAGGCGATGTAGCGCTCCACCGCCTGCTGGCGGGAACGGGAGGAGAGTTTATAGATGCAGAACAGCAGCAGCGTGGCTGCCGCCTCGGCCAGCCCCACATAGGGGCGGAACAGGGCAGTGACGCCGGAAAAGATCAGCAGAAAGAGAAAATAGATCCACACCCGGGGCTCCAGTGCGCTGGCGAGGGTGGAGGAGGATTTTTCCACCTTCTCCCGCTTGGCAGAGCGCTTGGGTTCCGGCTTTGGTTCGTTATTTGGCACAGGATCACTTCCTTATCCATCGTTATCCATCCCGCGCAAAACGGGAGAAACCTTCATGACAGGGCAAACCTTCCTATATTATAACAAGGTGGTGGGAAAAAGACAAGAAAATTCCATGCTCTATCCTTTGCGGGGCGGAACTTTTTGGGGCGAAAAGCGTCCGGTGGAATGAGAGAAAATGACTGGCCATACAGAGCGAAACTTTGATACCGCAGACTCGGAAAGGGGCGCTTCTTCTGACAAAGAGGGCAAGTACGCAGAGTTCCGGTGCGGGTTTTGAAGAGTGGTATCATCACGAAAGGTCGGCGGAGGATCTTAAGACATACACTGCCGACAGGGAACATTCTGCCTGTAGAGGTCTGTGCCGTAAGATTCCTCGGCCTTTGGCCTCGGAATGACAGGGAGGAAAGCTGCGGTCTCCAAATGGTACAACGAAGAAAGCGCGGGCCGCATCACGGCCCGCGCTTTCTT
>USIZ01000333.1 GCA_900554855.1 uncultured Eubacteriales bacterium
GGTCTTCAGCACTGCAACGGAGGACTCCAGTTCGCCGCTGACCTCGTCCATCTGCGCCAGCTCTGCGCGGATACGCTCCAGCGTGCGCTCACACTCCTGCATCCGCTCGCCCAATTCCTCACTGCGGCGGTACAGAGCCTCCTGCGCACCGGCGGCAGCGTCCCGATCCTGTGCGGCATTCTCGTAGTCGGCGACCAGCTTACGGCTGCCCTCGCGCAGGCGGTCCAGCTGTTCCATCCAGACGGAGATCTCCAGCCCACGCAGCTCATCCCGGCAGACCAGATACTTCTTGGCCTTCTCGGACTGCACACGCAGCGGCTCCACCTGCATCTCCAGCTCCTCGATCTTGTCGGAGATACGCACCAGATTATCTGCGGTGTGGCCCAGCTTGCGCTCGGCCTCCTCCTTGCGATGGCGGTAGCGGGAAATGCCCGCCGCCTCCTCAAAGATCTCACGTCGGTCGGCACTCTTGACAGACAGGATGGCGTCCACCTTGCCCTGACCGATGATGGAGTAGCCCTCCCGGCCAAGCCCGGTGTCCATGAACAGTTCGTTCATGTCCTTCAGGCGGCAGGAGGCCTTATTGATGAAATATTCGCTCTCGCCGGAACGGTAGTAGCGCCGGGTCACCATGACCTCGGCCTCTGGCCGGTCAAAGATATGGGTGGAGTTATCCAGGATCAGCGAGACCTCGGCATAGCCCATCTGCTTGCGCTTCAGAGTGCCGCCGAAGATCACGTCCTCCATTTTGCCGCCCCGGAGCGCCTTGGAGGACTGCTCGCCCATGACCCACAGGATTGCGTCCGAAATATTCGATTTTCCGCTTCCATTGGGGCCGACGATGGCTGTGATCGCCTCGCCGAAGGTAAGCACGGTCTTATCCGGGAAGGATTTGAACCCCTGGATCTCTAAGGCTTTTAAATACAACGGATGCACCTCTATCGCGCAATCAGCGCATAAATACAAATTAACAATTTATTATAGCAACTCAAATACCGGAATGCAAGAATTACGCTGGGTTTTGTATCCTGTTTTTTGCAAAAGAGCGGCGGTCTGTGTCAATATAACACAGACCGCCGCAGAAAGCGGGTCGATTTTGTCGTATGCTCAGCCGGTTTTGTCACTCAAGCTGCGCGATGGCCTCCGCCACCCGAATGCCATCCACCGCCGCCGAGACGATGCCGCCGGCATAGCCGCAGCCCTCACCGCAGGGGTAGACGCCCCGCAGACCGGACTGGTAGTCTGCGCCGCGCACCACCCGCACCGGAGAAGAGGAGCGGGTCTCTACGCCGGTGAGCACCGCCTCCGGGCAGGCAAAGCCGCGCACCTTCCGATCAAATATCGGCAGGGCATCCCGAAGCGTTCCGGCGACATAGTTTGGCAGACACAAGCCCACATCCGTCCACGTTACGCCGGGCTGGTAGGTGGGCAAAATACCCCCGCAGGCAGTGGATGCTCTGTCGGCAAGAAAGTCCCCCACCAGCTGCGCCGGGGCGTGGAATGCCCCGCCGCCGTGCCGAAAGGCCAACTGCTCCCAGTGGGTCTGGAAGCGTACACCGGCCAGCGGGTCATCTCCGCCGAAGTCCTCCGGGTTGACGCCCACCAGAAAGCCACCATTGATATTGCGCCCGTCCCGGGCTCGATAGCTCATGCCATTGGTGACCAGCGCCCCCTGTTCCGAGGCGGCGGCCACCACCTGCCCGCCCGGGCAGACGCAGAAGGTGAAGGCGCTGCGCCCTGAGGGCAGATGACAGGAGAGCTTATAGTCGCTGGGCGGCAGCCTGTCCCACGCCGGACCGAACTGGGCCTGGCTGACGGCGTCCTGATCGTGCTCGATGCGCACACCAATGGCAAAGCTTTTGCGCTCCATAGTCAGGCCGACGGACTGGAACAGCTCGTAATTGCCCGCGTCAGAGTGGCCGACCGCCAACACCACCGTATCTGTGGAGAGCTCATATTCCGCCCCGTCGATCTCCTGCACACGGACACCGGTGAGCCAGTCCCCATCGGAGCACAGGCCGGTCATACG
>USIZ01000334.1 GCA_900554855.1 uncultured Eubacteriales bacterium
AGTCCATCGGCGAGCCCGGTACCCAGCTGACCATGCGTACCTTCCATACCGGCGGCGTCGCCGGCGGCGACATCACCCAGGGTCTGCCCCGAGTCGAGGAGCTGTTTGAGGCCCGCAAGCCCAAGAAGATGGCCACCCTGTCGGAGATCGCCGGTAAGGTCCGCTTCGAGGATGCCACCAAGGGCAGCCTGCTGAACATCATCGTCACCGCCGACGACGGCGATACCCGGACCTACTCCATGCCCCACACCGGTCTGCAGGTGCGGGACGGCGAGGTCATCGAGAAGGGCCGCCAGCTGCAGGACGGCGCACTGAATCCCCACGATGTGCTGCGGATCCGTGGCGTTTCGGCGGTGCATAACTACCTCATTCAGGAGGTCCTGAAGGTGTACCGTCAGCAGGGCGTTGACATCAACGATAAGCACATCGAGGTCATTGTCCGCCAGATGATGCGCAAGGTCCGTGTGGAGGACGCCAATGACGCCACCGGCCTGCTGTCCGGCGCCATGGCCGACGTGCTGGAGGTGGAGGACGAGAACGCCAAGGTGCGGGCCCGCATCGCCGCCGGTGAGGTCAACGCCGAGACCGGTGAGCCGCTGCAGGAGGCCACCTATACCCAGCTGCTGATGGGTATCACCAAGGCATCTCTGGCCACCGATTCCTTCCTGTCCGCTGCCTCCTTCCAGGAGACTACCAAGGTCTTGACCGAGGCCGCCATCAAGGGCAAGGTGGACCATCTGGTGGGCCTGAAGGAGAACGTCATCATCGGTAAGCTGATCCCTGCCGGTGCCGGCCTGAACGCCTACCGCCATTTCGCTGAGGAGCTGGTGCCTGAGGAGGGCGCTGCCGACAGCGTATCCATGGAGGAGAACATGCCTGCGGAAGAGCCTGCCGCCGAGACGGAGGAGTAAGCGATCCCTATCATAACGTACTGAAAAGAGCGCCCTGCGGGGCGCTCTTTTTTCTGCCCGGAAACGGAGAATTTTCCCGATGGGCTGCGTTGGTCCATTTCCGGGGAATTGGTCATTTCGACGGCATAGCGGAATCTAAGGCCGGAAAAACGTAGAAAAATTCCGCCATACGGAATGAACGCTTGACGCAGACCGGCGGAGACGGTATGATAGAGAAAAATATCCGCCGGAGAAGGGAGAGCACCATGATCTACTATACCGCCGATCTGCACTTTCACTATGCACTGCTGCTTCCCTCCCGGCCCTTTGCCACCGTAGAGGAGATGGACGAGGCACTGGTGAAAAACTGGAACGACACCGTGGGTCCGGAGGACACCGTCTATCTGGTGGGAGACATCGGCTGGAACGGCGGCCGGGTGCCGGGAGAGCTGCTGGAGCGGCTGTCGGGCCATAAGCACCTGATCCGTGGCAACCACGACACCGGCTATGAGGACGCCGGGCGGCTGTACCGCTGGTTCGAGACGGTGACGGACTTCAACGAGATCGACGACGGAGAGACGCACATCCTCCTGTGCCACTATCCCATGCTGTACCACAAGCGGGGCTACATGATCCACGGACACCTCCACCACGGGCGGGGCCGGGACTATGAGCTGCTGCGGCAGCTGCCCCGTGTGCTGAATGCCGGAGTGGATGTCAATCACTTCGAGCCAGTCACCTTTGAGGAGATGGAGGCCAACAATCTTCTGTATAAAGGTCAGTCAAAATCTGGGCTTGAGGTGCAGCCGTGAGACATAAAAGAGGCTTTTATGAGGCAGCTCCTGTAGCCAGTTCCATCGCACGGCAGGACTGGAGGCACATGATGGAACGAGCCAAGCGAAACGGCCTCTCTCTCCAGTCCCAAAAAGGAAGCACCGGGCTGCTGTTCTCCGTGAGAATCCTCGCTCCCATTTTGGATGGAGGTCTGCGGCATATCGTTCTGGCATCGATCCAGTACAGTCTGGGGCGGCACACCTATATGCCCACCATAGTCGCGGAATTCACCTGCCGGAACCTGCGCCGTCTGGACGAAGCTACCCGTTCAGCAGCTGTGGCAGAGATCA
>USIZ01000335.1 GCA_900554855.1 uncultured Eubacteriales bacterium
CTACACGACGCTCTTCCGATCTGTGACGGGGTCGGTGATCTCGTTGCCGTCGTCACTTTCAAAGCCCAGACTGTCGCCAAACATACCCAGATGGCTATGGGCGTCCACCAAACCGGGGTAGATATGGCAGCCGGTCACATCCAGCACCTCGGCCTGCTCTGGCAGCTGAAGCTCATCCATGCGGCCGGCGGCGGTGATTTTCCCGTGCTCAAAGGACACGAATCCGTCGCGTATCACGTCGGAGGCCATGGTGTGGAGAATTCCGTTGATCAGATACATGGGAATTTACCTCATTTCGACAGAATTAGAATTTGACAATAATTGGTTTATGAGCTACACTGAAGGTGCAGCTCATCCAAATCAATGTTGGGCCATATGGCCCGCTCCATTCTCCCTTCGGGCGCATATTCGGGAACGGACAGCTGCCGCGCCCTTGTGCACTCTCTCCGAGAGTGCACTTTTTTTAGCTTATGGGAGACAGACGAAACGCCGTGCGTCTGCACGGCGTTTAAATCTTGGTTCAGCCCTTGCGGCCGTTGTTGCGGCGACGACTGCTGGGCTTGTCGTAGCGGCCAGAGAGCTTACTGTCGGAATCGGACATGAACTGTTTCAGCATATCGTCAAAGGTCCTGGGCTCCTTCGGCGCGGCGGGACGGGAGGGACGGCCTGCGCCGGCGCGGTCACGCTGAGGGGCAGAACCCTGCGGCCGGGGGCCGCGATCATCCCGGGAACGGAAGGCACCGCGGTCTCCGCCCTGGGGGCGTGCGCCGCCGCGGCCATTGCCGCCATTATTGTGGAAGGCGGGACGCGCCGGACGGGGCTGCGCCTGCTTGATGGAAAGGTTGATGCGGTTGTTTTCGTCGATGTTGATCACCTTGACCTTCACGTCCTGACCTTCGGACAGATGGTCGTTTACATCGCTGACGTAAGAATAGGCGATCTCGGAAATGTGTACCAGGCCGGATTTGCCGCCGGGAAGCGATACGAATGCGCCAAACTTGGTGATTCCTGTGACCTTGCCTTCCAGAATAGCTCCTACCTCGATCTCGTTAGCCAAACTGAATGTCCTCCTGCTCTCTCTGAATGCGCTGTGAATGAAAATGGGTCAATTTGTAGTGTCGTTGAAAATGACTTCGTCCTTGTTTACCAGTCCGAGGCGCTCTTTGGCCACCTCCAGCACCGTGTCCGGGTCATCGCTGTTGTCGATTTCTTCCTGCAATGCGGCGTTGGTCTGGGTCTGGGCGTCGACCTGAGCCTGCAGCTCACTCCGGGTCTGTTCAGCGGCGGAAAGCCGACTGCGGAGGTTGAGCAGGGCAATGGAGACCACGATCAAAATGGCCAAAATGACGACCTTGGTCAGCACACCGGCACGCTTTGTCTTTTTCATGAGCCATCCCTTCTGTTTCGTGGTCCCTTGATGGGATGCAACAATACGAACCTACTATATATAGTTATCATAGCTTATTCCGGGGGAAATGAAAAGTGCTTTTTGAAAAAATTCTCAAAAAAATTTATGCTTTTGCTACCCAGACAGCAAAACAGACGAAAAGGCGCTCCAACAAGATGCAAAATACTGGACAAAAGGCCGATAAGCGCATCAAAGGCATTCCGGCAGACCGGGGAGAGGACGCGCAAATAACCGACCGCGCCCAGAAACAGGGCTGCGCAGACGCTCACCTGCACGACTCCGCCACCGGCGCGGACGCTCCAGAGGAAGAGTGCGGCAGTGGTGCACAGCCAGAACAGCAGATCCAGCAGACTGCGCCGGATCGGGCCGGAGATGCGGCGGCGTACACTGCCCAGTCCGTCATAGAGCAGTCCGACGCCGACGCCAAGTGCCGCCCCGCCCAGCAGAGCGGTCAGCTGGCTGGCAACGGAAACGCTCATCCGCCCAGCAAACGGGCAAAGAAGCCGCCGGAGGCCCGCTTTTCTTCGTAGCTCAGCGTATCCACCCGACCGCTCACCCGGACTTCTCCGCCGTCCAGACTGAGTTTCTCCATATGAAGCTCGGA